>NZ_JBHVET010000295.1:0-9519 GCF_042802135.1 Kitasatospora sp. NPDC057512 | reverse complement strand
CGTCAGGACTGCGTGACCAGGTCCAGGTAGGTGTCGTGCCAGAGGTCCTCGTCGCCGTCCGGCAGGAGGAGCACGCGGTCCGGCCGGAGCGCCTCGATGGCGTCCGGGTCGTGGGTGACCATCACGATCGCGCCGGGGTAGCCGCCGACCGCGGCCAGGACCTCCGTGCGGGAGGCCGGGTCGAGGTTGTTGGTCGGCTCGTCGAGGAGCAGCACGTTGGCGCCGGAGTGCACCAGGGCGGCCAGGGCGAGCCGGGTCTTCTCGCCGCCGGACAGCACTCCGGCCGGCTTGTCGGCGTCGTCGCCGCGGAAGAGGAACGCGCCCAGCACGTGCCGCAGTTCGCCGTCGGTCAGGCCGGGCGCGGCTCCGGCGAGGTTGTCGCGCACGCTGAGCGCCGGGTCGAGGGTGTCGTGCTCCTGGGCGAAGTAGCCGAGCCGCAGGCCGGTGCCGGGGACGACGCGGCCGGAGTCCGGGGTCTCCCGGCCGGCCAGGACGCGCAGCAGGGTGGTCTTGCCGGCCCCGTTCGGGCCGAGCACGACCAGTCGGCTGCCGCGGTCCACGGCCAGGTCCAGGCCGGTCAGCACCGGCCGGCCGCCGTAGGACTTGGCGAGGCTGATCGCGCCCAGCGGCATCCGGCCGCACGGGGCGGGCTCGGGCAGCCGGATCCGGGCGGTGCGCTCGGCCTGCCGGACGGGTTCGAGTTCGGCGAGCATCCGGTCGGCCCGGCGGGCCATGCTGCGGGCGGTGGTCGCGGTGGCGACGTTGGCCCGCATCCGGTCGGCCTGGGTGTGCAGGGCGGCGGCCTTGCGCTCGGCGTTGGCGCGTTCCCGGGTCCGGCGGCGCTCGTCGGCGGCGCGCTGGGCCAGGTAGGTCTGCCAGCCGGTGTTGTGGACGTCGATCGTGGCGCGCTGCGGGTCCAGGTGGAAGACCCGGTTGACGGTCTCCGCGAGCAGTCCGAGGTCGTGGCTGATCAGTACCAGCCCGCCGCGGTGGGTGGCGAGGAAGCCGCGCAGCCAGGCGACGGAGTCGGCGTCCAGGTGGTTGGTCGGCTCGTCCAGCAGCAGGGTGCCGTGGTCGGCGAACAGGATGCGGGCCAGTTCGACCCGGCGGCGCTGGCCGCCGGAGAGCGTGCCGACGGGGGAGTCCATCACCCGGGTGGGCAGGCCGATCCCGGCCGCGATCCGGGCCGCCTCGGCCTCGGCGGCGTAGCCGCCCCGGGACTGGAAGCCGGCCTCGGCCCGGACGTACGCGTCCATCGCCCGACGCTCCTCGGCGGGCGACCCGGCCCCGGCCATCGCGGCCTCGGCGGCGCGCACGGCGCGGACGGCGGCGTCCAGGCCGCGGGCGGACAGGATGCGGTCGGTGACGGTGGCCGACGGGTCGGCGGCGCGGGAGTCCTGCGGGAGGTAGCCGACGGCCCCGGTCCGGGTGACCGTGCCGGCCGCGGGCGCGAGCTGCCCGGCCAGGGTGGCGAGCAGGGTGGTCTTGCCGGCTCCGTTGCGGCCGACCAGGCCGATCCGGTCGCCGGGGGCGATGTGCAGGGTGACGTCGGACAGCAGCAGGCGGGCGCCGACGCGCACGTCGACACCACGGGTGGTGATCATGGGATAACGCTCCGAAAAAGCTTGCGGACACACGGGTGGCGTGAGAGCGGGTCCGCGAGCTAGGAAATTCGGGGCGTAGACATGTCGGGCAGGTTAGCGGGCGGGTGGAGCGGGCGCATCCGAATTAACCGGGTGGCGAACCCGGCGACGCGGCCCGGTTTCGGCCACCCCGCCGGGCCGATGGCGCACGAGGCCGCCTTGTCGTGGCCACGCCGCACTCGCTTGCATGTCCGCATGCCCCGACGCGATCTCGTACTCCTGACCGATCACAGCTCGACCGAAGGCAGTCGGCAGGTGCTCGCCGCCGCCGCCCGGACGCTGACCGGCCGGGAACCCGTACAGCTGGACGCCCGGCACTTCCTGACCGGCGGCAGCGGCCTGATCGAGGCCGACGACGCGGGCGGGTTCCGCCTGGAGGCGGGCGGCCGGACGGTGACCGCCGAGACGGTGATCGTCTACGAGATCCCGCCGCACCGGCGCCGCGCGTTCGAGGGCTTCCAGCGGCGGCTGCGCGGAGTCGGCGCCCGCTCGCTCGGCACCGACGCCCAGGCGTGGCGGGCGGCCACCGAGAAGGACCTCACCGTCGCCCGTTTCGTCCGGGACGGCGTGCCGCACATGCCCAGCATCGCGCTCCGCGAGCCGAGTCCGGAGGCCGCCGCCGAGGCCTTCGCGGAACTCGGTGGCGACGTCTGGGCCCGGCCCTGCGTCGGGATGGGCGGCGACGACGTCTTCCACGTCACGACCCGTGTCCAGCTCGACGCCGCCGCGCGGCACTACGGGCGGGCGCCCTGGCTGCTCGCCCGTGACGCCCGCAACGTCCTCCCGGACGGGCGCCGCCACCAGTACCGGGTGGTGGTGCTGCACGGGCGCGTGGTCCGGGTGGTCGAGCACGTCCAGGCGGACCCGGACGCGCCCTGCAACGAGAGTCGGGGCGCCGTCTCCACCGTGCTCGACTACGCCGAACTGCCGGACGGGCTCGCGGAGACGGCCATCGCGGCGGCCGCCTCCCTGGGGCTCGACCTGGCCGGGGTGGACCTCGCCGCCGAGAGTGGCGGCGTGGTCTTCGAGGTCAACGTCCACCCCGCCTTCGGCCTGCGCGGCCTGGAGCAGGTGGCGCTGCCGTACGTCGCCGCGCACCTCGGGACGTAGCGCTCCGCAGGACCGCGCCGGCACCCCGCCCCCTCACGCCCGGGGCGCCGCGCCGGCACCCCGCCCCCCTCAGGCCCTCAGGCCCGCAGGACCGCCGCGAGCACCGACGGCCGGAACAGCAGCGACGGCGGCTCGACCAGCGACATCACCTCGTGGAACGCCGCGGTGACCGCCGGGTCCCGGGTGCTGGCGGCCAGCACCTTGTCGAAGAAGCGGTGCTGGAGCCCGACCAGGGCGCCGGAGGGCCCGCCGGTGGTGGCGCGGAAGCGGGCGTCCTCGGCGCAGGAGATCAGCCACGGCACCGCGGAGGCCGTGGCGACGGCGCGCCGCGCGGCCCGGGCGGCGGCGTGCCCGATGCCGCCGTGCCGCTTCGCGGTGCGGCGCAGCTCCCGGGCGCAGAACAGGGCGACGGTGACGCCCTGGCCGTACACCGGGTTGAAGGTGCTCGCGGCGTCGCCGACCACCACAAGCCCGTCCGGGCCGCCGCGCTCGTAGTGCCGACGCACGCCCGGGCCGGGGAGGAACCCCCGGACCTCGCCCGCCGGTTCGGCGCCCTGCAGCACCTCGTGGAGGAGGGGGTCGCGCAGCTGCCCCAGGTGCTCGGTGAACCCCTCCGGGCCGGCCGCCGGTTCGGCGCCGCGCATCCCGGCGAGGCTGACGATCCAGCGGTCGCCCTCGACCGGCAGCAGGACGCCCATCCGCTGCGCGTCCGGGGCCTTGGTCTGGAGGTAGACCGCTTGGTCGCCGAGGTCGGACCCGGCCGGGCGGTGGAAGATCCGGGAGGCGTACGCGACGCCCGCGTCCACCCGCTCCTCGGGCACCGGCGGGCAGCCCAGTTCGGCCAGCCACTTCGGCACCGAGGTCGAGCGGCCCGCCGCGTCCACCACCAACTCGGCCGGTATCTCCAGGACTTCGCCGCGCTCCGGGCCGCGCTCGCGGACCTTCACCCCGGTCACCGCGGCCGCCGAGCCGAGCAGCCCGACCACGTCCGTCCCCTCCAGGAACTCGATCGCGGGGTGGGCGCGGACCCGGTCCAGCACGAACGCGTCCAGCAGCGGCCGGGTGCAGGAGAGGAAGGCCATCTCCGCCGGGTACTCGGCCAGCCACCCCGCGGAGCACAGCCACCTGACGTCCGAGGCGGCCACCCGCTGCGCGCCCGCGGCCATCAGCTGCTGCTTGATGCCGGGCATCATCTCGTCCAGCAGCCGGTGCCCGGCCTCCAGTACCAGGTGGGCGTGCCGGCCCTGCGGCACCCCGGCCCGGAACTCCGTCCCCGCCGGGTACCGGTCGCGCTCCACCACGACGATCCGCTCGGCGATCCCGCGCAGCGCCCAGGCGGCCGCCAGCCCCGCGAGCCCGCCGCCGACCACCACCGCCGTACCCCGCCCCGAGGCCCTCTTCGAAGAAGTCATGACACGTAGCGTAGCGGTGTGGTTGCCGATTCGTGACGGCTTCGCTGTGGACGAACAACCCTGCCCGGTGCGGCCGTTGACGCGGCGCGGGCTCGGTGTCGGGCGGTCCGCGGAACGCGGGTGCGGCCGGCGGACACGTGCCCGGGCCGGGGCACTGGTCGGAGGCCGCGGCGTACGGGTACTAGACTCGACGGGGTTGTGCTGGCACCCCTCCCGGTGCGTGAGCGCGCGGAGCCGAGGAGGTGAGAGCTGTGGAGTGCAGTAGTACGGGTCGAAGTCGGCCCCGCCCCCGGTTGTCCCGCACCACTCGCGGCCCCCGGCACACCTCCTCCCGTACGGCTCCCGCGCGGCACTGACCTCGTCCTCCCGGCGAGGCGCCGCCGGTCGCGCCGTGCGCGTGGCGGCCGGCCGGGCGCCTCCGGTCCGCCTCGTTCCCGTACGGCGGCCGGGCATCCCCCGTGGAGGTCTCCGCCATGTCCGACTGGCGTGTGCGCGCCGTGCGCGCGAGCAAGCGTCCGTTCTCCCGTTCCGTCGTCCGGCCCGCCGACACCCAGCCGGCGCCCGAGCACTCGATGGACCCGCGCCCCGACCAGCCCGTCGAGCCGGTGACGCTGGAGCGTTCCGTCGTGGACGCGGCGGTCTACCGCGACGGCCGCCGGACGGACGCGCCCACCGACCTCGCCGACATCTACCGCACGCTGCCCGACCGGCCCGGCACGATGGCCTGGATCGGCCTGTTCCGCCCCGCCGAGGCGCAGCTGCTGGAGGCCGCCGACCGCTTCGACCTGCACGAACTGGCCGTCGAGGACGCGATCGTCGCCCACCAGCGGCCGAAGCTGGAGCGCTACGGCGACACCCTGTTCGTCGTGCTGCGCGCCGCTCGCTACCTGGACGAGGCGGAAGAGGTCGACTTCGGCGAGATCCACCTCTTCGTCGGCCCCGACTTCGTGCTCACCGTCCGGCACTCCCAGGCCCCCGACCTGTCGGCGGTGCGCCGCCGCCTGGAGGACGACCCGGAGCTGCTGGCGCTCGGCCCGGAGGCGGTGCTGTACGCGGTGCTGGACGCCGTGGTGGACGGCTACGCGCCGGTGATCGCCGGCCTCCAGCACGACATCGACGAGATCGAGACCGAGGTGTTCGGGGGCGACCCGCAGGTCTCCCGCCGCATCTACGAGCTGTCCCGCGAGGTGATCGAGTTCCAGCGGGCCACCCGCCCGCTGCTGGAGATCATGAAGAGCCTGGAGGCGGGCTTCGGCAAGTACGGCACCGACGACGAGCTCCAGCGCTACCTGCGCGACGTCGCCGACCACGCCACCTACGCCGCCGAGCGGGTGGACGGCTTCCGGCAGATGCTGCAGAACATCCTGACCGTCAACGCGACGCTGGTCTCGCAGCGGCAGAACGAGGAGATGAAGCAGCTCGCCGAGGCGGGGCACGTGCAGAACGACGAGATCAAGAAGATCTCCTCCTGGGCGGCCATCCTCTTCGCGCCGACCCTGATCGGCACGGTGTACGGGATGAACTTCGAGACGATGCCGGAGCTCAAGTGGGTCTTCGGCTACCCGTTCGCGATCGGGTTGATGGCGCTGGTGTGCACCGGGCTGTACCTGGTGTTCAAGAAGCGGAACTGGCTGTAGGCCGGAGCTCCGGGCGACCCGGGCCCCGGAGTGGTGACCGCGCGGCGGGGCCGCGTCAGGGATTCGTCAGGGCGTCGGCGCGGCGCTTGCCCGGGTGGGGGAGCGTCGGTTGGATGAGGAGCATGAACCGCCCGGTACGCCATCACGACCGTCCGCCGCATAGGTGGCCGACGGTCCGCGCTGCCGTGGCCGTCATCGCCGTGCGCTGATCCGCGCCTCCCCGCCGGAGGGCACGGCGCGCGCCGTACCCCGTCCCGGCGCCGTCGCGGCGCGGGCGGGGGCGGGCGCGCGCGGGGCCTCGCCCGGGGACCGTCTCGGTCCGTAGCCGGCGTTCCGCGTTCCGCACTCCGTGGTTCGCACGCCTCTTTCCTCATTTCATCGGGCCAGTTGAGCCCGCACCCCCGGTCCGGTCAGGGCCGGCGGTGCCACGCACCCTGGGAACGGTCATGTCCGACTCCGTCCTGTCCATCTCCGCCGTGTCCGAAATGTCCGGCACCGTGTTGTCCGGCCGCACCGCCCTGGTCACCGGGGCCTCCTCCGGGATCGGCTGGGAGACCGCCCGGCTGCTCGCCGGGCTGGGCGCGACCGTGCTGGTCCACGCCAAGACCGCCGCCGAGGCCGAGGCGACCGTCGAGCGCCTGGTCGCCGCAGGCGCGAGGCGGGACCAACTCGTGGAACTGGCAGCCGACTTCACCCACCTCGCGGAGATCGCGGTGCTGGCCGGCACGGTCGTCAAGCACTACCCGGCGCTGGACCTGCTGGTGAACAACGCCGCGGCGATGGCACCCGAGCGCTGCACCCTCACCGAGGACGGCAACGAGGTCTCGCTCCAGGTCAACTTCCTGGCCGCGCACCTGCTGGCGCGGCTGCTGCGCGCGCCGCTCTCGGCGGCCGGCGACGCCCGGATCATCAACGTCTCCTCCTCGCTGCACCGCACCGCCTCGATGAACTGGTCGGATCCGCACCGGACGAAGAGGTACTCGCGGGTCGCCGCGTACGCACAGTCGCAGCTCGCGCTCACCATGGCGACCGCCGAGATGGCGCCGGCCGGTTCCGGCATCACCGCCGTCAGCCTCAACCCGGGCCAGTGCGCCACCGCGCTGCTGCCGCTGTACGGCCGCACGGGCGCGCCGGCCGCGGAGGGGGCGGCGGCCGTGGTCCGGCTCTGCCTGCCGGGCGTCGCGGTCGCCAACGGTGCCTACTACGACGGCGGTTCGGTCGCGCAGACGGCGTTGGTCGCCCAGGAGGAGCGTTCGTTGAAGCGGCTGGCCAGGCTCGCCGACCAGCTGGTCGGCCGGGCGGCCTGAACCGCGCCGACCCGACGTCCACGAGGAGGACCACGATGTCGAAGCGTGCCCGCAAGAAGAGGGCCCGTCGGAAGAAGGCGGCGAACCGCGGCGGCAGGGCCGGCCAGGGCTGAGCCGCCCGGCCCTCGCCGGAGGGTGAGCACCACCGGGCGCCGGGAGGGCGCGCCAGAAGCGCGTCGAGAACGGCGCCCGGCGGCGTCAAGGAGGTGGCGGGGGCTCCTCCCCGTCGGGTCTAGCCGGGCAGCAGCCGCTGGTACTCGGCCTCCGGGTCCAGTTGGCGCCGGTACTCGACGTGCAGCCGGACGGTGCCGTCCGCTCCGGCCAGGCGGTCGAGCGGGCCCTGCCAGGCCGGCAGCGGACGGGGCCGCGGCCACTGCTGGGCGAGGACGGCCAGCGGGGTGCCGTCGGCGGCGCGCACCACCCAGGTGGCGAGGCCGCCGCCGATCAGCGGGAGCCGGGGCCGGGGGAGCCCGAGGGCGGCGAGCGCCGCCGGGGCGTCCAGGCCGTCGGGGAGCGTGACGGTCCCGGCGTGCGGGGCGTCGGCGTCGTCGCCGGCCGCGACGCTGTCGCGGGTGAGGAGGATGCGCATGACGGGAGGATAGGCCGGAGCCGCGGAGGAACCCCGGGGCGTGACCCGCAGGGGTGGCGGACGGGGCCTCACCCGTGTGCCGGATTGACAATGGTCCTTGCCGTACCGGCAAATGGCAGGCATGGCCGACGAAGAGTTCGAGAACGTCCTCACCACGGTGGGTCCGCGGCTGCGGGCGCTGCGCAGGGAGCGCGGCACCACGCTCGCCAAACTGGCGGCCGCCACCGGCATCTCGCTCAGCACGCTGTCCCGGCTGGAGTCCGGGCAGCGCAAGCCGACGCTGGAGCTGCTGCTGCCGCTGGCCCGGGAGTACCGGGTGCCGCTGGACGAACTGGTCGGCGCCCCGGCCACCGGAGACCCGCGGATCCACCCACGCCCGGTGACCAGGAACGGCCAGACCATCGTCCCGCTCACCCGCCACCTGGGAGGCCTGCACGCCTACAAGCACATCGTGCCGCCGGGCCGGAACGCCGGGCCGGACCTGGAGCTGAAGGTCCACGAGGGGCACGAGTGGCTGTACGTGCTGTCCGGGCGGCTGCGGTTGGTGCTCGGCACCCACGACCTGGTGCTGACGGCCGGTGAGGCCGCCGAGTTCGACACCCGCACCCCGCACGCCTTCGGCAACGCGGGCCCGCAGCCGGTGGAGTTCCTCAGCCTGTTCGGCCCGCAGGGCGAGCGCATCCACGTCAGGGCGCGCCCGGGAACCTCTGTTCGGTAGGTTCGTTCCTGACAGGGGGTCTTCCTACCGGCTCCCGCCAGGCCGTCGGAGGGGCCGAGGAAATGACTGTGCAGCAGAGCGCGGAGTCCGGGGAGAGCGGCGCAGCCGCGGAGCGCGAGGGGGCCGGGGACGGCCGGGCGGGGGCGGAGGCGGGTACGGGCACCGCGGTGGCGGCGGGGGCGGAGCCGGTGAACGCGGGCGCCGACGCTCCCGGGAAGGCCGGCGAGGAGGCCGAGCGCCCCCGGAAGAAGCGCCCGTTCTGGCAGGAGCTGCCGATCCTGCTGGTGATCGCGCTGCTGCTCTCGCTCGGCATCAAGACCTTCTTCGTGCAGGCCTTCTCCATCCCCTCCGGATCGATGGAGCAGACCCTCGCGATCGGCGACCGGGTGCTGGTCGACAAGTTCACCCCGTGGTTCGGCGCCAAGCCCGAGCGCGGCGAGGTGGTGGTGTTCCGCGATCCGGGCGGCTGGCTGGAGGACACGTCGGCGGGCTCCGACGACTCCGTCATGGGCAGCGTCCAGAAGGTGCTCAGCACCGTCGGCCTGATGCCCTCGGCGGACGAGAAGGACCTGATCAAGCGGGTGATCGCGGTCGGCGGGGACACCGTCGACTGCGAGGCGGGCGCACCGCTGAAGGTGAACGGCGTCGCGCTGGACGAGCCGTACCTGTTCCCCGGTGCGACGCCCTGCGACAACGACCCGGTGGGCACCGTCACCGTGCCCAAGGGCAAGCTGTGGGTGATGGGCGACCACCGCAACAACTCGCGGGACTCCCGCTGGCACCACAACGAGACCGGCGACGGCTTCGTGCCGGTGGACAACGTGGTCGGCCGGGCCTTCGTGGTCGCCTGGCCGCTGTCCGACTGGTCGACCCTGCCGGTCCCGGACACCTTCGACAAGGTGCCGGCCGGGGCGGCGGGCGCGGCCGGCGCGCCGTTCGAGGCGCCGCCGGCGCCGGAGGCCGCCGCGCTGGCGGGCCACCCGGACTCCGTCGACGCGATCGGGCTGCTCGCCGAACCGGGTGTGGGCGCGGGTGCGGTGCACACGGCGGTGCGGCAGGCACTGGACGCGGCGGGCGCGGTCGACGCCCGGCCGCAGGAGGTG
>NZ_JBHVET010000294.1:0-9520 GCF_042802135.1 Kitasatospora sp. NPDC057512 | reverse complement strand
CGGCCGGGCCGAGCGGTCGGCCAGCGGGTACTCGGCCACCTCGCCGTCCACGGTGATCCGCCCGACCAGCCCGCCGCCGATGCCGACGTACCAGAGCGCGCCGTCCGTCCCGGCGGTGATCCCGACCGGCGCGGTGCCCCCGGTGGGCAGCTCGTGGACGGTCACCCGGCCGTCGACGGTGATCCGGGCGACGGCGTCGGCCTGGTTGAGCGTGCACCACAGCGCCCCGTCCGGCCCGGCCGTGATCAGCGACGGGAAGGCCCCGGCGACCGGCAGCGGGAACTCCGTCACCTCCCCGGCCACGGTGATCCGCCCGATCCGGCCGGCGTTCAACTCCGTGAACCAGAGCGCCCCGTCGGGCCCGGCGGCGATCCCGTACGGCCCGGCGTCCTCCGTCGGCAGCGCGTAGGACGTCGTCGTCCCGTCCGCCGTGATCCGCCCGATCCGGTGGTCCCGCATCCGGCTGAACCAGAGCGCCCCGTCCGGCCCCGCCGTGATCACCGCGGGCCCGCACTCCGGCGCCCCGAGGCCGAAGCGCCGCACCGTCCCGTCCGCCGCCAGCCGTCCGATCTCCCCGGCGTGCACCAGGGTGAACCACACGCCGCCGTCGGGCCCCACGGCCACCCCGTACGGCCCGGCCCCCGCCTCGGCCACCTCGAACAGTTCCACGCTGCCCCTCCCGCCTCACTATCGCGACTTAAATCGCATTAGTGATGCTCGCATACCGGATCACGGACCGGCAACCGACTTCTCCCGCGCGTCCGGGTCGCCCCGCAGCACCGAGATCACGCCCATCCCGGCGGCGCAGACCGGCACGGCCAGCAGCGCCCCGATGATCCCGGCGATGCCCGAGCCGGCCACCACGGCGACCATGATGGTGGCCGGATGCAGCTCCACCGTCCGGCTCTGGATGACCGGCTGGAGGACGTTGCCCTCGATCATCTGCACCGCCAGCACCACGCCGAGCGCCCAGAGCGCCGTACCGAGGCCGCCGTCGGCGAGCGCCACCAGCACGGCCACCGTGCCGGACAGGAAGGCCCCGACGAAGGGGATGTAGGCGCCCATGAAGACCAGCGCGCCGAGCCCGGGCGCACCCGGCACCCCGAGGGCGATCAGGCCGATGGTGATGAAGCCCGCGTCGATCAGCGCGATCAGGGTGGTGCCCCGCATGAACCCGGCCATCGCGTCGAAGGCCCGCTCCGCGCAGGCGATCACCGTCGTGGCACTGCGGTCGGGCAGGTAGGAGCGGATCGCGTCGCCGGTGCGGTGCCCGTCCCGGAGGAAGAAGAACACCAGGGCCAGCGCCAGCACCCCGCCCGTGATCAGCTGGGTGAGCAGGCCGAGCCCGGAGAGCACGCCGTTGGTGAGGGTGGAGACCAGCGAGTTGGTCTCGCCCTTGGCGTTGTCCAGGCCGTGCCGGATCTTCGCCCCCAGCGGGCCCAGCCAGTCGGCCAGCCGCTGCCCGGCCTCCTGGAGCGAGGAGGCGATCTGCGGGGCGCTGTGCACCAGGGAGTTGACCAGCAGCGCGATCACCCCGCTGACCGCGACCACCAGCACCACGCAGGTCAGCCCGGCCGCCAGGCTCCGGCTGACGCCCCGGCCCACCAGCCACGGCACCACCGGGTAGAGCAGCGAGGCCCCGAGCAGCGCCAGCACGAACGGCACGGTCGCGGCCCGCAGTTCGACCAGCGCGAAGACCACCAGCGAGGCGACGGCGATCAGCAGGATCACCGCCACCGACCAGGCCGCCGCCTGCCGCAGCCCGGGCGGCAGCATCAGGTACGGCCTGCGGTGGTCCGGCTGCCGCTGCTCGCCGGGCGCGCGCTCCACGGACACGGCCACCTCCGCCGGGGGTCGTCGACGATTCCGAACCGCCCCAGCTCAGCAGACGCTCCGGCGGGCCGCGCGGCGGACCGGCCGGGAGCACCCGAACGAGCTACCCGGCCGCCTCGAACCGCACCGCGCCCCGCTCCCCCGCGCCCGCGAAGGCCAGCACCCGCTCGGCCTCGGCCTCCGCCGCCCGCAGGTCGGCCGGGCGCAGCGGCGCGAAGGGCGCGACGACCGCCTCCCGCTCGCCGGCCAGCCGCCACGTCCCGGCGACCAGCCCGTCCACCAGCAGCGTCCCGTGCACGATCCCGTTCTGCGTCATCACCCGGCCCCGGTACCGCTCCGGCAGCACCCGGGTGCGGTCCGCGTGCGACAGCAGCAGGTTGTCGAACGGGGCGACCAGCCGGACCGGCGCCGGGACGGACGGGTCCGGGCGGGGCGCCTCGGGCAGGTCGTACAGCTGCCGGCCCCGCTCGTCCCGGAAGGCGAGCAGCCGCGGTGCGAGCCGCCGCAGCACGGGGGCGAGGCCGGAGAGGCCGCACCACTTGCGCAGGTCGGCGGCGGAGGCCGGGCCGAAGGCGGCGAGGTAGCGCAGCACCAGGCCGCCCGGGTCGGGCGAGGGGTCGAGCGGGCGGCCGAGCCAGGCCTCGGCGGTGGTGTGGGCGGCCGGGCCGCCGCGCCCCCACAGCCCGCGCGGCGGGACCTGGACGAGCGGCAGCCGGCAGCGGGCGGCCTGGGCGAGGGCGGCCGGGTCGCGCTCCGGGCGGCTCGCGGCGAGCAGCGCGCCGAGCTGCTGGAAGGTGCGCGGCTCCGCCTCGACCAGGGCGCGGGCCTCGGCGGCGAGCGCGTCCAGGTCCAGTCCGATGAGCCGCTTCCCGTACGTCGTGCGCAGCGCCTGGTCCAGCAAGGGCTGGAGCAGCGGGCGCAGCGTCAGGCAGTCCTCGGCGGTGACCAGGTGGATGGTGCCGCGTTGGAGGGCGATCCGGACCACCGCCCGCCGCTCGATCAGCGTGCTCAGCTGTTCGGGCGCGAAGCCGTCGAGCCGGGCGAGCAGGCCGAGGTAGGGCGGCTGGGGCGCCGCCTGGGCCTGCAGGCCGCCGAGGTGGTGGATCAGGGCCGCGGGCGGCTGGTCGGTGCGGGCGAGCAGGTGCTGACGGGCCAGCAGCGCCCGGCCGAGCGCGCGGGTGCCGAGTACCGTCACCGGTGGCCGTCCAGCACCGAGCGCAGGACGCCGATCCGGTTGGAGGTGATGGAGGCGACTCCGGTGTCGCGCAGCCGGCGCATGGTGCGGCGCAGGTCGGCCGTCCAGGTGGAGACGGCGAGCCCCTGCTCCGCCGCGGCGGCGGTGAACTCGGCGGTGACCAGGCCGAACGGCGGGTTGAGGTAGCGCGGGCGCAGGTCGTCCAGCAGGGCGCGCACCGGCATCCGGGGCTGCTTCCAGGTGAGCGCGATCTCGGCGTCCGGGCTCAGCGCGCGCACCGCGAGCATGGCGGCGGTGGGGCCGCAGAAGGCGAC
Source organism: Kitasatospora sp. NPDC057512 (assembly GCF_042802135.1). Lineage (NCBI taxonomy): Bacteria > Bacillati > Actinomycetota > Actinomycetes > Kitasatosporales > Streptomycetaceae > Kitasatospora > Kitasatospora sp. NPDC057512. The sequence continues at coordinate 6,178 of NZ_JBHVET010000294.1, read as the reverse complement.
GGCCCGCTCGGCCCCGAGCCCGGTGACCACCGACCAGGTCGCGGCGGCCGGCCCCGCGTCGTCCAGGTCGATCAGCAGCCGGCGGCCCTCGACGGCCGTCACCGCCTTCACGGCCTCGGCCAGGGTGGGGACGGCGAGCGGCCCCTGCCGCAGCTCCTCCAGCTGTTCGGCGGTGACCCGGTCGATCGACCGCATGTCGCCCCAGAGCCGCTCCAGGGTGCGGTCGTGCAGCAGGACGGGCACCCGGTCGCGGGTGAGCTGGACGTCCACCTCGACGGCGTCGGCCCCGGCGGCGAGCGCGGACTCGACGGAGGGCAGGGTGTTCTCGCGGAACCGGTACGGGTCGCCCCGGTGGGCGACGGTCAGTGGCCTGGCAGTCAGTGGCCTGGCGGTCAGTGGCCTGGCGGCGGCGTTCATCGGGTCCTTCCGGCGAGCCAGGGGGTGAGGTCGTGGACGCCGATGCCCTCGCGGTAGCTCGGCTCCCCGGGGACGGTGACGATCAGCGTGGTGGACGGCGGGAAGGTGCGCGCCTTGACGTGCACCAGGTCGGACCAGACGGCGTTCAGGAAGCCGGGGACGCGGTCGCGGTCGACGTCGAAGGCGATGCCCTCGACGGTCACGGTGACCTCGTCGTGGGTGAACAGCCGGACGGTGACGGCGGGGCGGCCGTCGAACTCCAGCAGCGCCTCGTGCGGGATGCCGTCCAGTCCGTCGCCCGAGCCGTCCACGCCGTCCGCGCCGACCAGCCCGGCGAAGGTCTGGTCGCGGCCGATGTCGTGCTGGGCGCGGACGGTGCGGCCGTGCCGGGCGGCCACGGCCTCGATCGCGAGCACGGCGCTCTGGGTGGTCGGCAGGTGCGGGGGTGACATCCGGGCGCCTCTCGGTTCGTTCCGGGACTCGTACGAAGGGACCTACAGGGAGCCGCGAAGGGATCCGCGACGGGATCCGCGGGGATCCACAGGGCCGACTTAGCGGCGTTCGATCATCACATTGGTGGACTTGATGACCGCCGTGGCGGGTGCGCCGGGGACCAGGTCGAGCTCCACCGCCGAATCCCGGCTGATCAGGGACACCACCCGGAACGGCCCGGCCTGGATCTCCACCTGCGCGGCCACGTCGCCCAGCACCACGTCGGTGACGATCCCCGGGAAGCGGTTGCGTGCCGAGGACGGCCGGCCCTCCGCCTCGGCGTTCTCCGGTCGGGCCAACTCCCGGGCGAAGGCGGCGAGTTCGACCCCGGGGATGATCCGGTGCCCGTGCTCGTCCCGCACGGCGGCGACCCGCCCGGCGTCCACCCAGCGCCGCATCGTGTCGGCGCTGACGCCGAGCAGCGCCGCGGCCTCGCCGATGCGGTACGGATTGGCCGGCGCCTCGGGCTGGCCCATGTGCGTCTCCTGACGGTGGTTCGGGTTCTCGGGGCGGGCGCCCCCGCGCCATCCTGCCGTACCGGCGGTACGGACGATCATGTGAGGGCCGCCCCCACGGCATACCTTAGGGCTCGCCGAAGAGGTCGCGTCGTGCCGCGTCCCCGGCGGTGAGCACCGCCCCGGCGAGCACCGCGCCGCCGCCCGCGGTGCCGGCCCGCACCTCGGTGCTCAGCGGGGAGAGCAGGGCCAGCCGCCGCTCGACCCGGCCGGCCAGCTCCGGCCCGCCGGCCCGGCCTATCTCGCCGCCGAGCACCACGCAGCCGGGGTCCAGCACCACGCAGACGCTCGCCGCGCCGATCGCGATCCGCTCGGCCAGCTCGTCCAGGAAGCCCCCGCCGGCCTCGCCGGCCGCGAGGGCGGCCCGGACGGCGGCCTCGGCCGCGGGGGCGTCCCCGGCCGGGTCGGCGGGCAGTCCGTGGGCGCGGGCCAGCGCGCAGATCGCGGCGCTGCCGACCAGGCCGTGGAAGCCGCCCTCGCAGCTGTCGGCACTGGGCAGGCCGACGGTGCCGGGGACGGGCAGGAAGCAGATCTCGCCGGTGCCGCCGGAGAAGCCCCGGCGCAGCCGCCCGTCCAGGATCACGGCGGCGCCGACGCTGTGGCCCAGCCAGAGCAGGACGAAGGTGTCGCGGTCGCGCGCGGCGCCGACCCGGTACTCGGCCCGCCCGGCGAGGTTGACCTCGTTCTCCAGGATCACCTCAGTGCCGGGCAACCGCCGCAGCGCGGCGAGGAGTTCGGCGTGCCACGCGGGGAGCTTGCCGGTGCTCTGCAGCCGCCCGGTGGCCGGGTCGACCAGCCCGGGGGCGCCGACCGCGACGGTGTGCAGCCGTTCGACGCCGGCGCCGCGCGCGGTCTCCAGCAGGGTCGCGACGATCGCCCCGGCGGTGTCCGGCCCGCCGTCGCCCTCGACCGGGACCTCGGCGGTGGCCAGGCTGCGCCCGGCCAGGTCGGCGACGACCAGGCTGACGCCGCCGGAGCGGACGTCGAAGGCGGCGAGGTGGGCCCGGGAGGCGACCAGCGCGTAGAGCCGGGCGTTGGGGCCGCGCCGCTGTTCGCCGCGCTCGCCGACGACGGCCACCAGGCCGGTGCGCTGGAGCCGTTCGAGCAGGTCGGCGACGGTCGGCCGGGACAGGCCGGTGAGGCCGCGCAGCTCGGTCGCGGTCAGGGGGCCCTGTTCGAGCAGGAGGTTGAGTGCCAGCCGGTCGTTGATCGCCCGGGCGGTGCTCGGCGTGGCCGTACGCGCGATGGTCATGGCGGATCATCCTTCCAGAGTGTTTCTATCAGGGTCCCTTCCTGATAGTTTATCGACCGTCACAGGGCACTGTCGCGCCCCACACCGCGCGACCGGGAGGGAACACCCCATGAACGGGACCACCGCGCCACCACCGCCACCGCCGGAACCGCTGAGCGCACCGCGCCGGGCCCGGGCGAGCATCGCCCTGGTCTTCTGCGTGCACGGGGCCGTCAGCGGCAGCTTCGTCACCCGCATCCCGTGGCTCCAGGACCGCCTCGACCTCTCCACCGGGCAGCTCGGCCTGGCCCTGGTCATGCCCGCCATCGGCTCCTCCCTCGCCATGCCGCTGGCCGGCCGCTTCGTGCACCGCTACGGCGGCCGGGCCGCGGTGCGCGGGCTGATCTCGCTCTGGTGCCTGGCCCTCGCCCTGCCCGCGCTCGCCCCCTCGCTGCCGGTGCTGTGCGCGGCCCTGCTGGTGTACGGCGCCGCGGCCGGGATGGCGGACGTCGCGATGAACGCCCAGGGCGTGGAGATCGAGGAGCGGCTCGGCCGCTCGATCATGTCCGGCCTGCACGGGATGTGGAGCGCGGGCGGCCTGCTGGCCTCCGCCTTCGGCATCCTCGCCGCCCACCTGGACCTCGACGCCCGGCTCCAGCTGGCCGTCACCGCGCTGGTCCTGCTCGCCCTCGCCCAGCCGGTCTGCCGCGGGCTGCCCGACATCCGGGCGCACGAGGGCGCGGAGGAGCCGCCGCGGTTCGCGCTGCCGCCGCGCAGTTCGCTGGTGATCGGGCTGGTCGGCTTCTGCGCGGTCTTCGCCGAGGGCGCCTCGATGGACTGGAGCGGCGTCTACCTGCGGGACGTCACCGGCGCCTCGGCCACCGTCGCGGCCGCCTCGTACACCGCCTTCTCGCTGACCATGGCGGTCAGCCGACTCGCCGGGGACGCGGCGATCCGCCGGCTCGGCGCCGTCCGCACCACCCGCATCGGCGGCGCCGTGGCCACCGTCGGCGGCCTGCTGGTGGTCGCCGCCGACAGCCCGGCACTGGCCATCCCCGGGTTCGCCCTCATCGGCATCGGCATCGCGGTGATCGTCCCGCTCGCCTTCGCCGCGGCCGGCCGGATCGGCAGCAACCCCAGCCAGGCCATCGCGGGCGTCGCCACCGTCACCTACACCTCCGGCCTGATCGCCCCCGCGGTCATCGGCGCCCTCGCCCAGGCCACCTCGCTGACCGTCTCCTTCGGACTGGTCACCGCGCTCGCCTGCGCCCTGCTGCTGAGCGCCGGGGCACTGCGGCTGGCCGAACGGAATTCCGGCAGTGAGAACGTGACCGCATCGTCACCGGAAAAGCCTTCCGGAAAAGATCTCTCCACGATATGATGGTGAATTCCCGAGGGAATTCCCCGCTAAAGTCTCGAACCGCCGGGCGCACCGCGTCCGGCGGTTTTCGTGCTCCGCGAGAGGGATTCCCCGTGTGCTACGACCCGGACGCCGCCCCGCCCGCCCCCGGTCCCGCCCTGTGGCCGCTGGCCGAGGCCGCCCCACTGACCCTGACCTCGGCCGACGGCACCCGGTTCGGCGCCTTCCTGGCCCGCCCGGAGATCGCCACCGGAGCCGGCGTGCTCGTCCTGCCGGACAACAAGGGCCTCTCCCCGTTCTACCGGCAGACCGCCGCCCGGCTCGCCGAACAGGGCCACCCGGCGCTCGTCCTCGACTATTACGGCCGCACCGCGGGAGCCTTCCCGGAAAAGCGCCCGGCGGAATTCGGCGAACTGCCGGACCTGCTCCCCCACCTGCTCGCGCTCACCCCCGAGGGGCTGGACGCCGACATCACCGCCGGGCTGGAACGGCTGCGCGCCGTCGGGCCCGCCGAGGTGGTCGCGCTCGGCTTCTGCTTCGGCGGCCGGCAGGCCTTCCGGGCCGCCGCGCCGCGCTTCGGCCTGGCCGGCGCGGTCGGCTTCTACGGCTACCCGGACACCATCCACGGCGCCCCCGGGCCCACCCAGCTCGCGGCGGAGCTGACCGCCCCGATCCTCGCCCTCTGGGGCGGCGCGGACGAGCACATCCCGGCCGCCGCCGTCGAGGCCTTCGACGCGGCGCTCACCGCCGCCGGTTGCCCGCACACCTTCGTCACCTATCCGGGGGCGCCGCACAACTTCTTCGAGCTCGCCGCGGTCGACCACGCCGACGCGGCCCGGGACGCGTGGCAGCGCCTGCTGGGGTTCCTCGCCCGGCCGCGCTGAACCCGAAGCCCGGGCCTCGTCCCTACTCCCGTCCCGGGCCGTGGACCGGAGCGGGGACCAGGACCGGGACCGGTTAGGCTCGGGCGGTGTTCGAGCCCGATGCCGTTCCCGTGCCGCCCCTCGCGCCGCAGGTGCCCGCCGTCGCACCGCGTTCCCCGTGGTGGCGGTTCGCCCTGCTGGTCGCGGTGCTCGCGGCGGCGGCCGGCTCGCTCCTGCTGTGGAGCCCGACGGAGCTGCTGTCCGGCGGGCTGGCGGACCGGATGCCGGGCTACTGGTTCGGCCCGCTGTTCGCCCTGGTCTACGCGGTGGGGACGCTCGCCTTCGTGCCCCGGCCCGCGCTGAACGCCGCGGCCGGGCTGCTGCTCGGCATCCAGCAGGGCGTGCTGCTGGCGGTGCTCGGCACCACGGTGGGCGCCGCCCTGGCCTTCGTGCTCGGCCGGGGCCTCGGCCGCGAGGCGCTGCGCCCGTACCTGCGCGGGAAGGTGCTCGGGGCGCTGGACCGGCGGTTCACCGAACAGGGCTTCCGCAGCGTGCTGGTGCTGCGCCTGCTGCCCGGCATGCCGTTCCAGGCGGCCAACTACGGCGCGGCCTTCTCCGGGGTCCGCTTCCTGCCCTTCGTGCTCGCCACCGCGATCGGCGTGGTGCCGACCACGGCGGTGTACGTCACGGCGGCGGCCAGCGCGGGCCGGCCGGGCTCGGCGGCCTTCCTGCTGTCGGCGGGGGTGATCGCGCTGCTGGTGCTGGGCAGTGCGGTGGGCCTCTGGCGGGCGGCCCGGGCCCGCCGCCGGGTGGCGGCCGGCTGACCCTGGCCCGTCCGTCCGCGGCCGTCCGCCACCCGGCCCGCCCACTCGAACAAAATCGTTCGCGCCGGTGTGCCGCCGGAGGCCAGGATGGCGCGCATGACTGCACCGGACCCGCGGGTGGACCCGCCGATGACGGCCGACGAGGCCGCCACCCTGAACGCCTTCCTCGACTACCACCGCGACACCCTCGCGCTCAAGACCGAGGGCCTGACGGACGACCAGCTGCGGCTGCGCTCCGTCCCGCCGTCCAACCTCTCGCTGCTGGGCCTGGTCCGGCACATGGCCGAGGTGGAGCAGTACTGGTTCCAGTCCGTCCTGCTCGGCCAGGAGATCGTCGAGGGGCACTTCTGGACCAAGGAGAACGAGGACGGCGACTTCGACGACGTCGACACCGCCGACGTCGCGGCCGACTTCGCCGTCTGGCGCGCCGAGGTCGAGGCCGCCCGCGGCGCCGCCGCGGGCCTGCCGCTGGAGAC
>NZ_JBHVET010000293.1:0-9562 GCF_042802135.1 Kitasatospora sp. NPDC057512 | reverse complement strand
CCACCGAGGATCTCGGTGGGGCCCTCCGGCGTTCGTCCCGGGGGTCAGCCGGCGTTGAAGGTGTCGACGTCGTACGGGCGGGGGCTCTGCGCCTCGGACTTGATGATCGAGGTGCGGTTCTTGAAGAAGCGGTCGGCGTCCAGGTCGTGCTCCTCCAGGAACTCCAGCGTGGCCGCGTGGACGGCGGCGAGCACCGGGACGGAGGCGTTCTGGGCGTTGTCGACCATGGAGCGGTTCTCCCAGGCCCGGCCGGCCCAGATGTGCCGCAGTCCGAACGGCTCGGGCAGGCCGAGTCCGCCGCCGAGCCAGGTGAGCAGCCCGGGCATCCGGTAGAACGGGGCGCGGACGGCCTGGCGGACGACCTCGTCGTTGTCGATGAGGGGGAGCTTGACGGTGCGCTCCTCCCAGAACTTCACGGTCTTGGCGACCGTCTTCTCCTTGTCCTTGGGCTTGTCGAAGAAGACGCCCTTGACCGGGCCGAGCGCGTAGCCGGACACGGTGATGTTCAGGACGTTGGCGAGCAGGGTGACGGTGACGGTGAAGGTGAGGACCAGCTTGCCGTCGTGGGTGATGAACTGGGTGGCGAGGTAGTGCCGGGGGCCGCCGGAGAAGGTCTGCTTGTCGGCGACGCTCTGCACGGCGAAGTCGCGCATCCGGTCGCCGTCCATGTCGGCGTTGCCGGGGCGGCTGATCTCGTCGGCGCCCTCGCCGATGTCGAAGACCACCCACTGCTTGATGGCGACGTTGGGCATGCCGCTGTTGGCGACGTGGCTGACGCCGAGGCCCTTCAGGTGGGAGGAGATCCGGCGGATCAGGTCCCAGGGGTGGAAGGCGCGGAAGTCGGCGTGGCCCTCGGCGGGGTGGAGGGTGTCGGCGAGGCGCCATTCGCCCCAGCGGCGGCCGGCGCCGAGGATGCCCTTGGGGCCGGCGTAGTGGTGGATGTTGGTCTCCTGCTCGGCGTCCAGCCGGCCGAGCTTGTCGCGCAGGTCGGCGGCCTTCTTGTCGAGGTCGTCCCGGGGGACGGCCTTGGCGACGGTGGCGGCGACGGCGCTGCCCTCGACCAGGGCCTGCCAGCGGCTGCGCAGGTCCTTGGCGGAGCGCTCGACGATCCGGCGGGCGAGGTACCAGCCGATGACCGGCGCGAGCATGGTGATGCGCAGGTAGACGCCGATGAAGCCGCCGGCCGGCGGGCGCAGCGCGAGCAGGACGGCGAGGGCGGCGGCCGCGGCGAGCACGATGCCGCCGTAGACGGCCGCGTTCTTCGGGTTGTCCCGCTTGAGCCAGGCGCGGAGCTGGAAGGCGCCGAGCCAGACCAGGGTGCCGGGGAGGAAGAGCACGCCGGTGGCGATGGAGACGGTGCTGAGCTGCCGGTCGCGGGTGTTGCGCAGTTCCTCGGCGGCCAGGCAGTGCTCGACGACCTGGCGGGTGTCGACTCCGAAGGCCGGGACGAGGGGTTTGCGGGCGCCGCCCAGGGCGCGGGAGACCAGCGCCTTGCTGAAGGCCTCGCCGAGGTTGGGTCGGAAGAGCGCGAAGCGGCCCTTCTTCTCGGTGGCGTCGGTGACGGCGCCGACGAAGCCCTGGATCTCGCCGTCGCGGTAGGCGGTCGAGGAGAGTCCCTGGGTGATGGCGGTCTGCGGCCCGGCGTCGGTCCGGGGTATCTGCGCACCCGGGGTCATGTCGAGTGTGGTCACGGTGGCGTCCCCTCCTCCCCTTGTCAGCGGCAGGTTACCGTGCCGTGGCACCCCCGCGCGGATGATCGTCTGAAGTACCGTCACCGGAGGCCTGAGGGGGATGATGCCCAGCTTCGGGCGGGTCGATGCCCGCTGTGGGAGGGGTGGGGGCGGTGGGGCAGGATGGGTGGTGGGAGTGACGAAAGGGGCGCGGCCGTGAAGGATCCGGTGCTGGTCTTCGACGGGGACTGTTCGTTCTGTTCGTCTTGCGTGCGCTGGGCGGAGCGGTACCTGCGGCAGACGCTGGCCTCGGGGGGCTGGGAGGCGGTGCCGTTCCAGTTCGCGGACCTGGCGGGGCTGGACGGGCGTGCGGGCGGGCGGGGCGAGGTGTCGGCGGAGCGGGCGGAGCGCGAGGTGCTCTGGGTGACGCCGACCGGCCGGGTGTACGGGGGCGCGCAGGCGGTTGCGCGGCTGCTGATGCGCTCCGGCGGGGCGTGGGCATATCTGGGCGCGGTGTTGACGGCGGCGCCGGTGCGGCCGTTGGCGGGGGTGGTCTACCGCTGGGTGGCGCGCAACCGGCACCGGATGCCGGGGGGTACGGCGGCGTGCGCGCTGCCGGCCCGGAAGCCCGTCCGGCCGTAGTCCGGCGCGGGGTCGCTCAGTCGGTGTAGCGCTCGGCCAGGGCGGCGGGCATCGGTTCGTGGCGCAGGTAGGCGCGGGAGAACTCGGCGGTGCCGTGGGTGAGCGAGCGCAGGTCGACCGGGTAGCGGACGAGTTCGAGTTCGGGGACCTCGGCGCGCAGCAGGGTGAGGCCGCTGCCGCCGGTCTCGGTGCCGAGGACGCGGCCGCGGCGGGCGGAGAGGTCGCCGAGGACGGCGCCGAGGTAGTCGTCGGGGAGCAGGACGCTGACGGCGGCGACGGGTTCGAGCAGGCGGATGACGGCGTGCTCGGCGGCGTCGCGCAGGGCGAGGGCGGCGGCGTTCTGGAAGGACGCGTCGGAGGAGTCGACGGAGTGCGCCTTGCCGTCGGTGAGGGTGACCCGGACGTCGACGAGCGGGTAGCCGGTGGCGACGCCCTTGGCGAGCTGGGCGCGGACGCCCTTCTCGACGGAGGGGATGAAGTGTTTGGGGACGGCGCCGCCGACGACGTGTTCCTGGAACTCGAAGCCGGAGCCGGCCGGGAGCGGTTCGACCTCCAGGTCGCAGATGGCGTACTGGCCGTGGCCGCCGGACTGCTTGACGAGGCGGCCGTGGCCGGCGGCGGCGGTGCCGAAGGTCTCGCGCAGGGCGACCTTGGGTTCGACGGTGTCGACGTGGACGCCGTGGCGGGTGCGGAGGCGGTCGAGGACGACCTCGGCGTGGGCCTCGCCGGTGCACCAGAGGACGAGCTGGTGGGTGTCGGGGTTCTGTTCGAGGCGTAGTGCCGGGTCCTCGGCGGTGAGGCGGGCGAGGGCCTGGGAGAGCTTGTCGTCGTCGGCCTTGCTGTGGGCTTCGACGGCGATCGGGAGCAGTGGTTCGGGGAGGGTCCAGCCGTCGAGTTCGACGGGGTGGCCGGGGTCGTGGACGGTGTCGCCGGCGCGGGCGGTGGTGAGTTTGGCGGCGCAGACGAGGTCGCCGGCGACGGCGTGCGGGACGGGGCGCTGGAGTTTGCCGAAGGGGCTGGTGAGGCCGGTGACGCGTTCGTCGCCGTTCTGGTCGGCGGTGTGGGCGGTGCCGGTGAGGTGGATCCTGCTGTCGGGGCGCAGGGTGCCGGCGTAGAGGCGCAGCAGGCTGATCCGGCCGACGTAGGCGTCGCCGGTGACGCGGACGACCTGGGCGGCGAGCGGGGCGTCGGGGTCGCAGGCGGGGGCGGGGCGGGTGCGTTCGGTGGGGTCGGGGAAGGTGTGGGCGATGAGGTCGAGGAGTTCGGCGGCGCCGAGGCCGTTCTCGCTGGTGGGGACGGCGGGGTGGAGGGTGCAGGAGAGGACTTCGCGGCGCAGGCCGGCTTCGAGGGAGTCGGTGTCGAGGGGGTCGCCGGAGAGGTAGCGCTCCATGAGGGTGTCGTCCTGGCCGGAGATGGCCTCGACGAGGCTGTCGTGGGCGGGGGTGGTGTCGGGGAGGGGTTCGGCGTCGCCGTAGGTGTCGCCGGTGAGGAGGTCGACGCTGCCGTCGGGGTGTCCGTCGTGGAGGACGGGCAGGAAGAGCGGGCGGAGGGTGTCCGGGCCGAGGTCGAAGGCGTCGTGGCAGGCGGTGAGGATGTCGTCGAAGCCGGTGTGGGCGAGGTCGAGTTTGGCGACGGCGATGGCGCGGGGGATGCCTTCGGCGGCGCATTCGCGCCACAGGGCGCGGGTGGGGGCGGTGACCGGGTCGGTGGCGGAGACGACGAAGACGGCGGCGTCGGCGGCGTGCAGGGCGGCGCGGAGGTCGGCGGTGAAGTCGGGGTGGCCGGGCGGGTCGATCAGGTTGATCTTGACGCCCTTCCATTCGAGGGGGAGGAGCGCGAGCTGGACGGAGCGCTGCTGCTGGTGCTCGATGTCCTCGTGGTCGGAGACGGTGGTGCCGTCGGTGACGCGGCCGGCCCGGCCGGTGGCGCCGGCGGCGAGGGCGAGGGATTCGGCGAGGGTGGTCTTGCCCACACCGCTGGGGCCGATGAGGACGACGTTGCGCAGGTCCTTCGGGCCGTTGACGGGGGGTGCCTGGCCGGCTCGTGCCGTGCTGCGGTCGGGCATCGGGGTCTCCTCCCGTGGCGCCGAGGCTGTCTTTGGCAGTCTAGGGTCGGGTGTCGATGTGGCGCGTGTCGTGGGGGCCGGTCGGTGACGGTCCGTGTGTGCGTGGTGGCGGGGGCGCCGACCCGGCGGTGCGTGCGCCGGAGCGTGTCCCGGGCGTGGCTACGATGGGTGGGCCGGACGGGCTGATCCGCCCGGCCGTCTGCCGCGCGTTCTGCGCCAGGCGGGTATCTGGGAGATCGGAGCGGCTGGGAAGGCCATGCTCAACAAATACGCGCGTGCCTTCTTCACACGTGTCCTGACCCCGTTCGCCGCGTTCCTGATCCGCCTGGGTGTGAGTCCGGACGCCGTGACGCTGATCGGTACCGCCGGTTCGGTGGCCGGTGCGCTGGTGTTCTTCCCGCGTGGGGAGTTCTTCTGGGGCACCATCACGATCACGCTGTTCATCTTCTCGGACCTGGTGGACGGGAACATGGCCCGCCAGCTGGGCCGGAGCTCGAAGTGGGGGGCGTTCCTCGACTCCACCCTGGACCGGGTCGCGGATGCGGCGATCTTCGGTGGTCTGGCGATGTGGTACGCGGGCAAGGGTGACAACAACCTGCTCTGCGCGGTGGCGATCTTCTGCCTGGCGAGCGGTCTGGTGGTGTCGTACACGAAGGCGCGGGCGGAGAGCCAGGGTCTGCCGTGCGACGTGTCGGGGCTGGTGGAGCGGGCCGAGCGGCTGGTGGCCAGCCTGGTGGCGGCCGGGGTCGCGGGTCTGCACACGTTCGGTGTGCCGTACGTGGAGTGGCTGCTGCCGGTGGCGCTGTGGCTGGTGGCGGCGGGCAGCCTGGTGACGGTGTTCCAGCGCATGCTGACCGTGCGCCGGGAGGCGTTCGAGGCCGACCGAGCGGCGGCCGGGAGCTGATGGGGGGCGTCCTGCGGTGACGGACCGACTGGTGTACTGGGCGTACGCGCTGGGCTGGGGGCTGCTGAAGCACCTGCCGGAGCGGGTGGCCGCGGGGCTGTTCGACCGGCTGGCGGACTACGCGTGGCGCAAGCGCGGCAAGCGGGTGCTCCAGTTGGAGGCGAACCTGCGCCGGGTCCGTCCGGGGTTGGACGAGGCCGCACTGCGGGAGCTGTCGCGGGCGGGGATGCGCTCGTACCTGCGGTACTGGATGGAGTCGTTCCGGCTGCCGGTGTGGAGTCGGGAGCGGGTGGCCCGGGACGTGCAGGTGGACGGTTTCGAGCACCTGCGGGAGACGCTGGAGGCCGGACGGGGCGCGGTGATAGCGCTGCCGCACATGGGCAACTGGGACCTCGCGGGGACCTGGGTGGCGCAGCGGGGCTACCCGTTCACCACGGTCGCGGAGCGCTTGAAGCCGGAGCGGCTGTTCGACCGGTTCGTGGAGTTCCGGGAGGGCCAGGGCATGGAGGTCCTGGCGCTGACCGGCGGTTCGGTGAACGTGATCGGGACGCTGGCGCGGCGGCTGCGCGAGGGCCGGCTGGTCTGCCTGGTGGGGGACCGGGACCTGTCGGAGGCGGGCATCGGGGTGACGTTCTTCGGTGAGGAGACCCGGATGCCGGCCGGTCCGGCGGCGCTGTGCCAGCGGACCGGGGCGGCGCTGATGCCGGTGACGCTCTGGTACGACGGTCCGGTGCTGCGGGGGCGGATCCACCCGGAGGTGCCGGTGCCCGAGGAGGGCGACCGCAAGGAGCGCACCCGGGCGATGACCCAGGCGATGGCGGAGGTGTGGGAGCGGGGCATCCGCGAGCACCCGCAGGACTGGCACATGCTGCAGAGGTTCTGGCTCGCCGACCTGCCGGTCCGTGAGACGGTGAAGGCGGCGCCCGCGGAGCGTGCGGAGGGGGCCCCGGAGCCGGTGGCCGAGGCCTCCGGGTCCTGATCCGTTCCGCCGTCCCGCCCGCACGACCGTCCGAAGGAGCTTGAGGAACCCGTGAAGATCGGCATCGTCTGCCCGTACGACTGGGACGTCCCCGGTGGGGTGCAGTTCCACATCCGGGACCTGGCCGAGCACCTGATCGGCCTGGGGCACGAGGTGTCGGTGCTGGCGCCGGCCGAGGACGACGAGGCGCTGCCGCCGTACGTGGTCCCGGCCGGGCGGTCGGTGGCGGTGCCGTACAACGGGTCGGTGGCGCGGCTGAGCTTCGGGATCCTGTCGGCGGCGCGGGTGCGGCGCTGGCTGCACGACGGCCGCTTCGACATCCTGCACGTGCACGAGCCGGCCGCGCCGAGCCTGTCGATGCTGGCCGCCTGGTCGGCGACCGGGCCGATGGTGGGGACCTTCCACACCTCCAACCCGCGGTCGCGGGTGATGATCGCGGCCTCGCCGATCCTCCAGCCGGGGCTGGAGAAGATGCGGGCCCGGATCGCGGTGTCGGAGTACGCCCGGCGCACGCTGGTGGAGCACCTGGGCGGGGACGCGGTGGTGATCCCGAACGGTGTGGACGTGGGCTTCTTCGCGGAGGCCGAGCCGGACGAGCGCTGGACGGGCGGTGCGGCGAAGGGGGAGCCGGGCACGATCGGCTTCATCGGCCGGATCAACGAGCCGCGCAAGGGCCTGCCGACGCTGCTGGCGGCGCTGCCGCGGATCCTGGCGGAGCGGCCGGGGGTGCGGCTGCTGGTGGCGGGCAAGGGCGACGAGGAGGAGGCGGTCGCGGGCCTGGCGCCGGAGGTGCGGCGGCAGGTGGAGTTCCTCGGCATGGTGAGCGACCGGGACAAGGCCCGGCTGCTGCGCAGCGTGGACCTGTACGTGGCGCCGAACACGGGTGGCGAGAGCTTCGGGATCATCCTGGTCGAGGCGATGTCCGCCGGGGCGCCGGTGCTGGCGAGCGACCTGGACGCGTTCAAGCAGGTGCTGGACGGCGGGGACGCGGGCGAGCTGTTCCCGGTGGAGGACGCGGACGCGCTGGCCCGTACGGCGCTGCGGCTGCTGGGCGATCCGGCGCGGCTGGAGGAGCTGCGGGAGGCGGCCTCGCGGCACGTGCGGCGGTTCGACTGGTCGACGGTCGGCGCGGACATCCTGGCGGTGTACGAGACGGTGACGGCGGGCCAGGCGGCGGTGGTCGAGGAGGACGTGCGCAGCGGTCGGCGCGGCCGGTTCGGGCTGGCCCGGGACTGATCCCCGGCGTCGGTGGGGTTAGGGTCGGGCGTCCGTACCACTGCGATCCACGGGGGCGACGATGCCGCAGATCTCCGTCGACTACTCGGCCGACCTGGCCGGAACCTTCGACCGCCGGGGCCTCGGTCTGGCGATCAACCGGCTGGCCGAGGCGACGATCGACGCGAAGCCGGAGTCCTGCAAGACGGTGTTCCGGCAGAGCGAGGTGCTGGTGGTCGGCACCAGCGGGACGGCCGGCGACACCCAGGTGTTCGTGGAGTTCCAGATCTTCCCGGGCCGTTCGCCGGAGGCGAAGGCGGCGCTGAGCGAGGGCGTGCTGGCGCTGCTGGCGCGGTTCGTCCGGCCGAGGCCGGGCACCCGGCTGTTCACGGCGGTGAACATCGCGGACATCGACCGGGAGAGCTACCGGAACGCGACCGCCCGGGGCTGAACCGGTGACACCGGGTAACGTAGCGGCCCGTGACTACCTGGATCTGGGCCGGCGTGGCCGTGGTGCTGTTCGGCATGTACCTGAGTTGGACGGCCGGTCGGTTGGACCGGCTGCACGCCCGGATCGACGCGGCGCGGGCGGCGCTGGACGCGCAGCTGGTGCGCCGGGCCTCGGTGGCGATGGAGCTGGCGACGTCCTCGCTGCTGGATCCGGCGGCCTCGCTGCTGCTGCTGGACGCGGCGCACGCGGCCCGGCAGGCCGATGACGAGCAGCGCGAGGTGGCGGAGAGCCAGTTGAGCCTGGCGCTGCGGGCGGTGTTCGAGGAGCCGGAGCAGATGGCGGCGCTGGTGGCCGAGCCGGGTGGCGAGGACGCGGTTCGTGAGCTGACGGCCGCGGTGCGGCGGGTGCCGATGGCCCGCCGGTTCCACAACGACGCGGTGCGGGCGGCGCGGGCGGTGCGCGAGCACCGGCTGGTGCGGTACTTCCGGTTGGCGGGGAAGGCGCCGTTCCCGTTGGCGTTCGAGATGGACGATGCCCCGCCGCCCGCCCTCACGCCCGAAGGGGCGCCTGCTTAAGGTGTCCCCCGGATACGGCCCGTTTGTCGTGTCCCGTCGTCCTGGCTGGACTTGGTGGCGCATGAGTGGGCCATCCGGTCTGCCTACCATAGGGCGATAGCACTGATTCATCTTCGAGTGAGGTCTCACGTGTCCACGACCCCCACCACCGCAGACCAGCCGCAGATCGGCACCGCCCGGGTCAAGCGCGGCATGGCCGAGCAGCTCAAGGGCGGTGTGATCATGGACGTGGTCAACGCCGAGCAGGCCAAGATCGCCGAGGACGCCGGCGCCGTGGCCGTCATGGCCCTGGAGCGGGTTCCGGCCGACATCCGCAAGGACGGCGGCGTGGCCCGCATGTCCGACCCCAACATGATCGAGGAGATCATCGAGGCGGTCTCCATCCCGGTGATGGCCAAGTCCCGCATCGGCCACTTCGTCGAGGCCCAGGTGCTCCAGTCGCTGGGCGTCGACTACATCGACGAGTCCGAGGTGCTGACCCCGGCCGACGAGGTCAACCACTCGGACAAGTGGGCCTTCACCACCCCCTTCGTCTGCGGCGCCACCAACCTGGGCGAGGCCCTGCGCCGCATCGCCGAGGGCGCGGCCATGATCCGCTCGAAGGGCGAGGCCGGCACCGGCAACGTCGTCGAGGCCGTCCGCCACCTGCGCCAGATCAAGAACGAGATCGGCAAGCTGCGCGCGCTGGACAACAACGAGCTGTTCGCCGCCGCCAAGGAGCTGCGCGCCCCGTACGAGCTGGTCAAGGAGGTCGCCGAGCTCGGCAAGCTGCCGGTCGTGCTGTTCTCCGCCGGTGGCGTGGCCACCCCGGCCGACGCCGCGCTGATGCGCCAGCTGGGCGCCGAGGGCGTCTTCGTCGGCTCCGGCATCTTCAAGTCGGGCGACCCGGCCAAGCGTGCCGCCGCCATCGTGAAGGCCACCACCTTCTTCGACGACCCGAAGGTCATCGCGGACGCCTCCCGCAACCTGGGCGAGGCCATGGTCGGCATCAACTGCGACACCCTGCCGGAGACCGAGCGCTACGCCAACCGCGGCTGGTAACCACCCGCAGTTTTCCGAGC
>NZ_JBHVET010000292.1:0-9588 GCF_042802135.1 Kitasatospora sp. NPDC057512 | reverse complement strand
GCGACCGCGTCGGCCGCCTTCCCGGCCACGACCCCGGCCTGCTGCCGGGCCCGGTCGGTCGCGTTCTGGACCGTGGGGTTCCGGGCGATCTCCCGGGTGACCTTGGCGATCTGTTCGTAGCGCTGGCGCCCGGCTCGCGAGCCCAGGACGTAGCCGGCCGCGAAACCCACGGCCAACGACAGCTTCCACATGGTCGGATCCACCCTCTCCTGGCGGCTTCTGCCGCATTGCCCTACCCGTACGTCGGGACGGCGAACCGTCCGCGCCCCAGCATCCCCGGCCCCGTCGCCGGGCGCGCGCGGGGCACGCCGGGCGGCGGTCCGGGGGCAGACCGGGAAAGCGATTGGCGGACCACCCCCCCGAGTGCGCTAATGTATGTCCCGCAGCGAGCGCCGAGGAGCCCGGGAGACCGGGGGCCGAGGCGGGAGCCGATCCCCCATAGCTCAATTGGCAGAGCAGCCGACTGTTAATCGGCAGGTTATTGGTTCGAGTCCAATTGGGGGAGCTCGGGAGAAGGCCCTCCGGGGTCCTGTTCCCGTCCGTGGTACGGAAGTTGGGTACCGCGATCCCGCATAGCTCAATTGGCAGAGCAGCCGACTGTTAATCGGCAGGTTATTGGTTCGAGTCCAATTGCGGGAGCTGCACCGGGTCCGCCCGGTGACTGCTCAGAGCGAAGGCCCCTCGGTCGACCGGGGGGCCTTCGTGTTGTCCCCGTCCGGCTCCGCGGCGTGACGTGCGCGACACCGCCCGCGGGCCCCGGCCGTCGCCGGGGCGGCTCCCGAGTCAGGCCGTCGCCTTCCGGTAGAGCTCGGCGACCCGCTGGTCGAAGGTGACGCTGTACGAGGTGCCGGGGGTCTCCCCGCCCTCCTGGTAGCCGCCGATCACGCCGACCACCGCGCCGTTCGCGGTGACCCACGGGCTGCCGCTGGTGCCGTCGGTGTAGCCGCCGCAGTCGAAGCGCTCCTGGGTGGCGCTCTGCGAGCTGGTGCGGACGGCGCAGGTGATCGGCTCGTCGCTCTCGTTCGGGTAGCCGGTGACCGAGACGGACAGCCCGAAGCCCTGGCCGGTGCCGATCGGGTTGCCACCGACCGCGTCCTCGACCTGCCGGCCGTCGACCGGGCCCACCGTGACGAAGGCCACGTCGTACTCGGGATCGTCGCCGGCCGCCCAGCGCGGGTCGACGGTGATCGCCCGCACCGGCCAAGTCCCGTACGGGGTAGAGCCGTTGCGGTAGCCGGGGGTGAACACCAGGCCGTCCAGCAGGCCGATCCGGCGGGACTGCACGCAGTGCGCCGCGGTGACCAGCAGGTTGCCCCGGGGGCTGTGCACCACGCTCGCGGTGCAGGCCCGTGGTCCCTGCGCGGTGTGGATGGAGAGGGTGCCGATCCGGTCCCGGGCGGGGCTCTGCTGTGCGACCTCGGCGCGGGGCGCCGCGTCCTGCCCGCCGCAGGCGGTGCCGGCGGCCAGCAGCAGGGCGGCCAGCGCGACCGTTTGTGCCGGGTGCGCGGGCCGCGCCGGGCGGGAGGCCATCGGGGCTCCGTCTCGTCCTCGGGGCGGGCACCGGGACCGTGCGTTCCGCCGTTCGTGAGGAAGATCTACCAGGCCGGGCCCGGCGGCGCCACCGCCGGGGTCCCGCCTGCTGCCCGGTCAGCCGGTGGCGCGGTCGTACAGCGCCTGGACGCGGTCGCCGAAGTAACTGCTGTACGAGGTGTCCGGGCTGCTGCCGCCCTCCTGGTAGCCGCCGATCACGCCGACCACGGTGCCGGTCCTGGTGCTCGGGTCGAAGTCGGTGACCCAGGGGCTGCCGCTGGTGCCGCCGGTGTAGTCGGGGCAGTCGATCCGCAGCTGGGTGGGGCTCTGCTGGAGGGTGGTGTTGGAGCAGGTGATCGGGACGCCGCTGCTGCTCGGGTAGCCGGTGATCCTCACCGGGAGCCGGTAACCGCGGTTGACGCCCAGTCGGTTGGCGCCGAGCACCTGCTGGACCTGCCGCCCGTTCTGGGCCTGGACGACCGCGAAGGCGACGTCCATGTCCGGGTCGGCGTGGTCGTTCCAGGCGTCGTCCACGGTGACGGCCAGCAGCGGCCAGACTCCGCTGGGGGTGTCGCCGTCGCGGTAGCCGGGGACGAAGACCAGGTCGCTGCGCCGGCCGAGCTTCGGGTCCCAGACGCAGTGGGCGGCGGTGACGACGAGGTTGAGCCCGGCGCTGTCGACCACGCTGGCGGTGCAGAAGTGGTCGCCGTCGGCGTTGCGGGTGAACACCGCGCCGACCAGGCCGTTGAGCACGGTGGGCTTGGCGGTGCGGGTGACGCCGGTGTGCCGGCCGGACGCGCCCTTGAACCGCTGCCGGTTCCAGCCGTGGCTGTTGACGGCGGCGGAGGAGGAGGTGGGTGGTGCGGAGGTGACGGTCGGGGAGCTCCCGCCCGGCCCCGCCGCGGTGGTGCAGCCCGCCGTGGCCAGCACCAGCGCGAGCGCCGCGGCCGCCGCCCCCGTCCCACGTGTCGTCATCCGCCCAGGCTGCCCCGGACGGGTGCCCGGCCGCCACCCGGGCTGCGCCGCCCGGGAGGCGCGCACCGTCGCGCACCCAGGTTGCGCCCCCGGCGCGCATCGCGGGTGATCGACCGGCTATGCTGCCCGGGACGGCCTCGCTGGGGCCGTCTGCTGCTGCCGCGCCGACGACCGGCGCGCGCGGCGAACCGGGGCGGTAGCTCAGCCGGTTAGAGCAGGGGACTCATAATCCCTTGGTCGTGGGTTCGAGTCCCACCCGCCCCACCTTCTCGATGTGCGACGAGTGTCGTGACGACCCTTCGCGGGCGGGCCGCCGAGCCGGGGCCCCGCCGTCTTTCCGCCGCCTGCGACGTCGCAGAGTCTAGGCCGCGGCCATCCTCCCTCCCCGTGTGGCGCGCCGGAATTCACCCACCCGTGGGCATCGGTCCCGACTGTTCCCGACGGCTGTCCGCCGCCTTCTCGGCGACTGTCCGTCCCCTCCTTCCCGTCGTCGGACCCTGGCGCCGCACGCCCAAAAAGTGATATCACTTTGCCATCGGATGCGGATGCTCGCCGAAGGAGTCGCCCCATGACCACCCCGCCTTTCGCCGTCGAGGACGGTGCCGTCCTGGACCTCCCGGTCCCCAAGATCACCGAACGGGCCCTCACCGGGGCGGCCGGCCTGCCGGTCCTCGGCGGCACGCTGCTCGGCCTGCTCGCCGGAGTCGGCTCGTTCGTCGCCGGCGCGGTCCAACTGTCCGGCAGCGGCAAGGGGTTGGGCATCGGACTGATGGTCCTCGGGCCGGTCCTGCTGCTCGGCTCGGTGCTGCTGATGTGCGGGCTGACGGTGGTCTCGCCCGGACAGGCCCGGGTGGTCCAGCTGCTCGGGCGCTACCGGGGCACCGTCCGCGCCGAGGGCCTGACCTGGCTGAACCCCTTCACCAGCCGGCGCCGGATATCCACCCGGATCCGCAACCACGAGACGGAGACCACCAAGGTCAACGACGCGGACGGCAACCCGATCGAGATGGCCGCCGTGGTGGTCTGGCAGGTCGAGGACACCGCGATGGCGGTCTTCGAGGTGGACGACTACGCCGACTTCGTCGCCATCCAGACCGAGACGGCCGTGCGGCACATCGCCACCAGCTACCCGTACGACGCCCACCACGAGGGCCAGTTGTCGCTGCGCGACGGCGCGGACGAGATCGCCCGCAAGCTCTCCACCGAGATCGCCGCCCGGGTCGCCGCGGCCGGAGTGCGGGTCATCGAGTCCCGGATCACCAGGCTCGCGTACGCTCCGGAGGTCGCCCAGGTGATGCTCCAGCGCCAGCAGGCCGGGGCCGTGGTCGCGGCGCGCAGGCTGATCGTCGAGGGCGCCGTCGGTATGGTCGAGGAGGCGCTGGACCGGCTCGCCGAACGCGATGTCGTGGAGCTGGACGAGGAGCGCAAGGCCGCCATGGTGAGCAACCTCCTGGTGGTGCTCTGCGGCGACCGCGGCACCCAGCCCGTCGTGAACACGGGCTCCCTCTACCAGTAAGGCGAGGCCTTGGCGACGGAACGGAAGAAGCTCCTGTTGCGACTGGACCCTTCAGTTCACGACGCGCTGGCCCGGTGGGCCGGGGACGAACTGCGCAGCACCAACGCCCAGATCGAGTTCCTGCTCCGCCGAGCCCTCACCGACGCCGGCCGGATGCCCGGCGGCGCGGCCCGGCTCCCCCGGCGCGGACGCCCGCCCAAGGAGAGCCCGCCCGAGGAGAGCCCGCCCGAGGAGACCCCGCAGAGCCCGCAGAGCGGTGGTTCCGCGCCGGAGTGACCGCGGCGGCCGGGCACCGACCGAACGACCGGAGAACGAGATGGACCTGCTCGCCGAACTGCCCGCCAAGCCGCCCGCCGACCTCCCCGTCAACCTGCCCGAGAAGCTGTACCTGCTCGCCTACGACCCGCGGCGCGGGCGGATCACCCGGCAGTCCACGCTCCACCTGGTGCTGCAGGCGGCGGCGCTGACCGAGCTGCTGCGCCGCGGACTGGTGCGCGAGGAGGGCCGGACGGCCGTCGCCCGGGTCCGCGGTTCCGCCGCCTCGGCCGGCCTCGACCCGTACAGCGCCCACCTGCTGGGCCGGATCCAGGAGAAGCGGCCGCACAGCTGGAGCTGGTGGATCGGCCGCGCCCACAGCGTGGGGCGCGACCACCCGGCCCGGCGGATCCGGGAGGGCCTGGCGGAGGCGGGCTGGATCGGTCTCCAGCAGGGCCGGGCGGCCGGGGTGTTCCCGGTCACCCGGGTCACCCTGGGCGGGCCCGAGGTGCGGGCGGCGCTGGCGACCGCCGTCACCGCCGCGCTGAAGGGCCCGCTCAGCCGGGTGGACCCGGCCGACGCGGCGCTGGTGGCCCTGGTCGCCGCGGGGCGGCTGCGCACGGTGCTGGATCCCAAGCAGCGCCGGGAGCACCGCGGCCGGATCGAGAAGCTGTACCCGGCCGCCGGCCCGGTCCCGAAGGCGCTCGGCTCGGCCCTGGCCTGGCGCCAGGCGGGCCACACGGCGGAGATCGCCGTCCTGGGCTGACGGGCCGTCCACGGGGGTGGCGGCCCGTCCCGGGGCGCGGAGCCAGGCTGTCGGTACGGCGGCCGGGCTCCGCGCGTCCGCCTATGCTGGCCGGATGCTCGAAGCCGCCCTGCTGCCGACCCCGCTGGTGGACTGCACCGACGAGGCCTTCGCCCGGGCCGGGGTGGAGCTGCGGCTGAAGCGGGACGACCTGCTGCACCCGACCGTCCCCGGCAACAAGTGGCGCAAGCTGGCGCCCAACCTGGCCGCCGCCGTGGAGCGGGGCCACACCCGGCTGCTGACCTTCGGCGGCGCCTACTCGACCCACCTGCGGGCCGTCGCGGCCGCCGCCGGGGCGCTCGGACTGGAGAGCGTGGGGCTGGTCCGCGGCGAGGAGCTGGCCGACCGGCCGCGCAACTGGTCGCTGCGGGCCGCCGAGGCGGCCGGGATGCGGCTGGAGTTCCTGACCCGGGCCGCGTACCGGGAGGCCACCGGCCGGGCCGAGGGGGAGGACGGCGCGGCGGACCTCCTCCGCCGCTGGGGCCCCTGCCTGGTGCTCCCGGAGGGCGGCTCCAACGCCCTGGCCGCCGTCGGCGCGGCCGCGATCCCGGCCGAACTGCCCGACCTCGGCGAGCGGGACGTGGTCTGCTGCCCGGTCGGCACCGGGGGCACCCTGGCCGGCATCGCGGCCGGGCTGCCGGCGGGCGCCCGGGCGCTCGGGGTGGCGGTGCTGCGCGGCGGCGAGGGCTACCTGGAGGAGGAGGTCGCCCGGCTGCACCGGGCCGCTTACGGGCGCGGGTTCGACAACTGGCGGATCGACCACGGGCACCACGGCGGCGGCTACGGGAAGGTCCCGGCCGAGCTGGCCGGCTTCGCCGAGCGGTTCGAGCGCCGCCACGGCGTCCCGCTGGAGCGCCGCTACGTCGCCAAGCTGCTCGCCGCGCTGGCGGACCTGGCGGCGGCGGGCGCCTTCCCGCGCGGCACCCGCCTCACCGCCGTCGTCACCGGGCTGCCGGATCCGGAGTAGGGCCGGTCGCTCGGAGGGCGGCGGGGCGACGCGCCCCCGGCTCCACCGCGCGAGGTGCCCGCCCCGACGCCGAGCCTCCCGTCCTCCCGGGTGAACGCGGGGAGGACGGGCGGGAGTTCGACCGGCGGCCCGGACGGCCTTCGGACGGGCCGGAGGCCGGGCGCGGTCAGCCGAAGCTCAGGTTCGCGCACGGGTCGGTGTCGGCGTTGCGGGTGTTCTCCGCTATGCCGGTGGGGACGCCGCTCGGGAGGGCGCCGGGGGTGCCGCCCGGAGTGGCGCCCGCCGCGGCCCCGGTCGGAGCCCCGGCAGCGGCCCCGGCCCCGGCAGCGGCCCCGGCCGGAGCCCCGGCCCCGGGCTCGGTCCCGGCACCGGGTTCCGGGCTGGGGGCGGCCACCGCGTCGATCCGGGTGCCCGCCCCGCGGTAGTCGGCGCCGAGGGTGACGGTGATCGCCCCCGAACCGGGCTCCTCGACCGCCTTGGCACCGGGGAAGAGCGCCACGACCTGGTCGGCGGTGGCCTTCAGCGCGGGGTCGTAGGAGACCTGGGTGACCTGGTGCCCGGGGGAGTTGGGGCCGAGCGTGACGGCCCGGAAGCCGCGCGCCTTGAGCGTCTCGGCGCCGGAGCCGGCCAGGCCGGGCGTGCCGACCCCGTTGACCACGGTGACCGGCACCGCGGCCTGCTCCGGGGTGAGCGGCGTGGCCGGGGCGGCCGGGGCCCCCGGGTCGGCGCCGGGGGAGGAGGTCACCTGGCCCGTCCCGGAGGTGCTCTGCCCGTCCAGGGTGCGGTCCTCGCGCAGCAGCTTCCAGAGCGTGTCGGCGTCCGGCTGGACCAGCCGCACCCGCTCGCCGGCGAAGCGCCAGGGGGCGGTGACGAAGGAGACGTCCGAGAGCTTGATGTCCTGGATCGAGCGGGCGAAGTCCACCAGCTTCATCGCGGTGCCGAGACCCTCGTCCACGGTGAGCGACTTGGTGGCCGCGTCGGCCAGCGGCAGCAGGGTGGGCAGCGAGAAGCCCTGGCTCTGAACCTTCTTGATCATCGACGAGAGGAAGGCCTGCTGGCGCTTCATCCGGCCGATGTCGGAGTTGTCGCCGATGCCGTGGCGCGCTCTCAGGTAGTCCACCGCGGACTGCCCGGAGAGCTTCTGGAGGCCCTTCTTCAGGTGTATGCCGAACTGGTTGACGTCGTTGGGCACGCAGGCCTCCACGCCGCCCACGGCGTCGGACATCGCGGCCGCGCCCTTGAAGTCGACCACGACGGTGTGGTCGATCCGCAGCCCGGTGAGCTTCTCGACGGTGTTCTGGGTGCAGGCCGGGTTGCCGCTCTCCGCCAGGCCGACGGTGAAGGCGGAGTTGAACATCTGGTCGTTCTTCGGCGTCGTCCAGCTGCCGTTCGGCAGCTTGCAGGACGGGATGGTGACCAGGGTGTCGCGGGGGATCGAGACGCCGACGGCGTGCTTGTGGTCGGCGTAGACGTGCACCAGGATCGCGGTGTCCGAGTGGCCGACGCCCTCGTCGCCGCCGCCCAGCGAGTCGTTGCCCCCGTCGCGGGTGTCCGAGCCGAGCAGCAGCACGTTGACCGGCACCTGGGCGCCGGGGCTGGCCGGTACGGGGGCCGGCGGGCGCTCGGTGGCGACGCCGCCCGGGTCGAAGGTCGTGATGTTGTTGTCCAGCCGGTGGTAGAACCAGGCTCCGGCACCCGCGACCGACAGCACCAGTGCGGCGGCCAGGCCGATGGCGGTCCGCAGGTAGCGGCGCCGACGCGCACTGCTGCTCATCCTCAGTGCCCCCCGTCTTCAGGTATCTCGCGTTCGATGTTCGATGTTCGAACGTTAGACGTTCCGGGAGGCGGTTCGGTTACCCCCCCGGGGCCAACGGACAGCCCCCGGGACCTGTGATGCTGGTCACGCGCCCGGGCCGGAGGCGCCCGCGAGCATCCTCCGGAGCAGGTCGCGCAGGGCCGTCCGCTCCTCCGGGCCGAGTGCGGCCAGCGGCTCGCGGGCGAAGTTCAGCGACTCGCGGAGCTCCTCGGAGGCGGCCGAGCCGGTGCCGGTCGCGGCGACCAGCTTGACCCGGCGGTCGTGCCGGTCGGCCTCGCGGGTGACGAAGCCGCGGGATTCGAGCCGGTCGACGATGCCGGTGATGTTGGAGGGCTCGCAGCTGAGCGTCTGGGCGATCTGGCGCATCGGCATCGGTCCGCGCCGCAGCAGGGCGAGCACCTTGGCCTGGGCGCCGGTGAGCGAGCGGGCGGCGGCGGCCTCCTCGTACTCGCGGTGGAACAGCGCGACCAGGTTGGCCATCAGGTCGACGACCTCGCGGGTGATCTCGTCGGGCTGCGGCGTGGCGTCCTCGACGGGCTGAGTCTCCATGGTCAAAAGTCTACCTGAAAAGTTGACAAGGTGAACCTTTCATGCCCATCGTTACTTCAGTTCCTCAACCTTTCATGCGCCTGAACCGCGTCTGAACCCGCACCCGAACCGCAAGGAGCCCCCGATGGCAGAGCAGGCCGCCACCCCCGCGACCGCCCGTGAATGGCACCTCGCCGCCCGCCCGCAGGGCTGGCCGGAGCCGACCGACTTCGCCCTGGTCGAGGCCCCGGTCCGGGCCCCCGGCCCGGGCGAGATCCTGGTCCGCAACGTCTACCTCTCGGTGGACCCGTACATGCGGGGCCGGATGTCGGACCGCAAGTCCTACGCGGAGCCGTACGAACTGGGCAAGCCGATGCTGGGCGGAGCGGTCGGCCGGGTCGTCGCCTCGCAGGCGGAGGGCTTCGCCGAGGGCGACTACGTCCTGCACCACTTCGGCTGGCGCGAGTACGCGACGTTCGACGCCCGGAAGGCCGTCAAGGTGGACCCGGACGCCGCGCCGCTCTCCACCTACCTGGGCGTGCTGGGCATGCCGGGGCTGACCGCGTACGCGGGGCTGACCCGGGTCGCCGGGATCAAGGCCGGCGACGTGGTGTTCGTGTCCGGTGCGGCCGGCGCCGTGGGCGGCATCGTCGGCCAGCTCGCCAAGCTGAAGGGCGCGTCGCGGGTGATCGGCTCCGCCGGCTCGGACGAGAAGGTCGAACTCCTGGTGAAGGAGTACGGGTTCGACGCCGCGTTCAACTACAAGAACGGGCCGGTGGCCGAGCAGCTCCGGGCGGCGGCCCCCGACGGCATCGACGTGTACTTCGACAACGTGGGCGGCGAGCACCTGGAAGCGGCGATCGACTCGATCAACCTGCACGGGCGCATCGCGGTCTGCGGCATGATCTCGCAGTACAACGCCACCGAGCCCACCCCGGCCCCGCGCAACCTGGCGCAGATCATCGCCAAGCGCTTCCGCATGGAGGGGCTGCTCGTCGGCGACCACTACGACCTCCAGCCGAAGTTCGTCGAGGAGGTCTCGGCGTGGGTGCGCTCCGGTGAGCTGAAGTACCGCGAGACGGTGAGCGAGGGCATCGACAGCACGCTGGACGCCTTCCTCGGTCTGCTGAGCGGCGTCAACACCGGCAAGATGGTCGTCCGCCTGGACGGCTGACGATCCGTCAGGCGACCTGACC
>NZ_JBHVET010000291.1:0-9629 GCF_042802135.1 Kitasatospora sp. NPDC057512 | reverse complement strand
CCACCGTGACGAGGCCCTCCGGCCGCCGATCGGCGGACCGACCGGTCCTGCCGACTGCTGCTCCTCCTACTTCTTCTTGCGCTTCTCCCGGACCCGCACCGAGATCGAGATCGGCGTCCCCACGAACCCGAACTCCTCGCGCAGCCGGCGCTCGATGAAGCGCCGGTAGCCGGCCTCCAGGAAGCCCGAGGCGAACAGCACGAAGCGCGGCGGACGGGTGCCCGCCTGGGTGCCGAACAGGACACGCGGCTGCTTGCCGCCACGGATCGGGTGCGGGTGGGCGGCGACCAGCTCGCCGAGGAAGGCGTTCAGGCGCGCGGTCGGGATGCGGGTCTCCCAGCCCTCCAGCGCGGTCTCGATCGCCGGGACGAGCTTCTCCATGTGCCGGCCGGTCTTGGCCGAGACGTTGACCCGCGGGGCCCACTGCACCTGGACGAGGTCGCGCTCGATCTCGCGCTCCAGGTAGTAGCGGCGCTCCTCGTCGAGCTGGTCCCACTTGTTGTAGGCGACGACGACGGCGCGCCCGGCCTCGACGGCCATCGAGATGATCCGGGTGTCCTGCTCGGCGAGGGTCTCGCTGGCGTCGATCAGGACGACCGCGACCTCGGCCTTCTCCAGCGCGGAGGAGGTGCGCAGCGAGGCGTAGAAGTCGGCACCGGCGGTCAGGTGGACCCGGCGGCGGATACCGGCGGTGTCCACGAACTTCCAGGTCTTGCCGCCGAGGTCGATCATCTCGTCGACCGGGTCGCGGGTGGTGCCGGCCAGCTCGTTGACGACCACCCGCTCCTCGCCGGCGACCTTGTTCAGCAGGCTGGACTTGCCGACGTTGGGCCGGCCGATCAGCGCGATCCGGCGCGGGCCGCCGGGGGCGGCGTCGCCGAAGGTCTGCGGCGGGGCCTCGGGCAGCGCGTCCATGACGGCGTCCAGCAGGTCGCCGGAGCCGCGGCCGTGCAGGGCGGAGACCGGGTACGGCTCGCCGAGGCCCAGCGACCACAGGTAGGCGGCCTCGGCCTCGGTGGAGGGGCCATCGACCTTGTTGGCGCACAGGACGGTCGGCTTGCCCGCCCGGCGGATGATCTTGATCAGGGCCTCGTCGGTGTCGGTGGCGCCGACCTTGGCGTCCACCACGAACAGCACCGCGTCGGCCTGCTCGATGCCGAGCTCGGCCTGGGCGGCCACCATGGCGTCGATGCCGAGGACGTCGATCTCCCAGCCGCCGGTGTCGACCACCTTGAAGCGGCGGCCGTTCCAGCTGGCCTCGTACGTGACCCGGTCGCGGGTGACGCCCGGCTTGTCCTCGACGACGGCCTCGCGGCGGCCGATGATGCGGTTCACCAGGGTCGACTTGCCGACGTTCGGGCGGCCGACCACGGCCAGCACCGGCAGCCGGACGTGCGCGGCGCCGTCCTCGGCGTCGAAGCCGTCGAGGTCGATGCCCTCCTCGGCGGCGAGGGCCATGAACTCGGCGTAGTCGGCGGCGTCCAGCCCGCCGTGATCGGCGGTGTCGTGCTCTGCGGTCATGTTCGTCTGTTCCGTTTCCCGGCCCGGCCCTTCCCAGGAGCGTGCCGTGCGTACCTGCCCCGCTCGGGGCAGCGCGATGGTTTCCGCCGCGGCGCCTCGACGGCCCGCGGTTCGTTCAGTGGGTCGGACCGGCCTCCACGGCCGCTCCGGTGCCCGGTCGATCGGCGCCGGTCCGCTGTCCGGTCGGCCGATCAGTCAGCCGATCGGTCGGTCAGACCGACGACAGCCCGGCCCGCTCCTCCACCAGCCCGGCGATCCGGTCGATCACCTGCTCCAGGGTGAGCTCGCTGGTGTCCACCAGCACCGCGTCCGCGGCCTGGGCCAGCGGTGCCGTCTCCCGCGAGGAGTCGGCGGCGTCGCGGCGCGCGAGGTCGGCGGCCATCGCGGTGATGGTCGCCTCGTCCACGCCCTTGGCCCGCAGCTCGGCCGCCCGGCGCGCGGCCCGGGCCTCCACGGAGGCGGTCAGGAAGACCTTGACGGTCGCCTGCGGGAACACCACGGTCCCCATGTCCCGGCCCTCGGTGACGATGCCACGCTCGGCGACCTCGGCGCAGCCGCGCTGCAGCTCCACCAGCCGGGACCGTACGGCCGGCACCGCGGAGACCGCGCTGACCTTGGCGGTCACCTCGGGGCCGCGGATCGGGCCGGACACGTCCTGGCCGTCCACCGTGATGGTGGGGCCGTCGGCGTCCGTCCCCGACACGATGACGGGCTTGCCGCACGCGACGGCCACCGCCTCCGGGTCCTCGACGTCGACCTCGTTGACCAGCATCCACCAGGTCATCGCCCGGTACATGGCGCCGGTGTCCAGGAAGCTCAGGCCCAGCCGGGCGGCGACCGCCCGCGAGACGGTCGACTTGCCGGAGCCGGAGGGTCCGTCGATGGCGACGACGACCGGGGCGTGCGCTCGGTCGGCAGTGTCCACGGGCGAACCTCTCTCTGAGCATGGGAGCCGGAGCCTGGGCAGGCGGACGGCCGGGGATGTCTCCCTCAAGGTTAATGGACCGCCGCCGTGACCCGCTCCGCCGCCGGTCCGCCGCCGGTCGGCCGACCTCCAGGCCGACCTCCGGACCGACCTCCGGGCCGACCTCCAGGCCCGTCGATCAAGCCCGCCCTGACCGGCCCCGCCCTCAGTCCCGCACGCTCCAGCCGCTCGCCCGCAGCGCCTTGGTCAGCCGCTTCACCGCCGTCGGCGCCACCGACAGCTGGACGAAGCCGACCTGCTGCCCGGTCGAGTGCTCGATGACGACGTCCTCGATGTTGACCCCGGCCTCGCCGACCTCCCCGAACAGCCGGCCCAGCTCGCCCGGCTGGTCGCCCAGCACGACCGCCAGGGTCTCGTAGCGGGTGGGCGGCGCGCCGTGCTTGCCGGGGATGCGGGCCTGGCCGGTGTTGCCGCGCCGCATGACCGCCTCGATCCCGGCCGCGCCCGCCCGGCGTTCGCCCTCCTCGTCGGCCTGCATGGCGCGCAGCGCGGTGACGGTCTCGCCGAGGTCGCGGGCGACCCCCTCCAGCACGTCGGCGACCGCGCCGGCGTTGGCGGAGAGGATGTCGACCCACATGCCGGGGTTGGAGGCGGCGATCCTGGTGACGTCGCGCACGCCCTGGCCGGAGAGCCTTATGGCGGTCTCGTCGGCGTTCTCCAGCCGGGCCGCGACCAGCGAGGAGACCAGCTGCGGGGCGTGCGAGACCAGGGCGACCGCCCGGTCGTGCTCGGCGGCGTCCATCACGATCGGCACCGCACCGCAGAGCGCGACCAGCTCCAGGGCGGCGTTGAGCGTCTCGGTGTCGGTGTCCGCGGTCGGGGTGAGCACCCAGGGGCGGCCCTCGAAGATGTCGGCGCGGGCGGCCAGCGGGCCGGAGCGCTCGCGGCCGGCCATCGGGTGACTACCGATGTAGTGGACGGTGTCGCAGCCGAGCTCGGCGACCTCGCTGCCCGGGCCGGCCTTCACGCTGGCGACGTCGGTGTACCAGTGCGCCAGGTTGCGGCGCTGGCAGTCGGCGAGCACCTTGCCGACCAGCGCGGGCGGCACGGCGATGATCGCCAGGTCCACCGGGCCGTCGACCGGGTCGGTGATGCCCGCGCCGAGCGACTCGGCGGTGCGGGCCGCGTCCGGGTCGGCGTCCTCCAGGTGGACGGTGAGCCCGCGAGCGGTCAGGGCGAGCGCGGCGGAGGTGCCGATCAGTCCGGTGCCGACGACGACGGCAGTGCGCATGGCGGGTCGCTCTCCTCATCACGATTCTCGACAGGTGCCGGAACCGTCCGGGAGCACCCGCGCCCCATCCTCCCTCATCCGCCCCGCCCGAGTCCCCACCCGCCACCCGGCAACCACGGGGGCGGCCCCGGCAGCTTCCGGCACCGGCAACCGCCACGGGCCCGCCCCCGTCCCACACAGTGCACGCGCCGCACCCGGAAATCCTGCGACGTCCGCCCCGAAGCCGGGCAGACTGGCCGCCCGGGAAAGGGGAAGGCACGAGCAGCACGACGGGAACAGCAGGGCAGCACGACGAGCGCCACGCGGCGGGCGACACGCGAACGAAGGGGTTGCGCATGGACGATCAGCACAGCGGCCGGAGCGGGCAGTCGAAACCGCCGACCGTACCGGCCCACCCGTCGGTCCTGGACTCCGTCGTGGTGTACGCCGAGGGCGCGGTGTGCCGCCGGCGGGCGACCGTCCCGGCCCCGCCCGGCGGCCGGCTGCGGCTGACCGGCCTGCCCGCCGCCCTGGACGGCCGCTCACTGCGCGCCCGGGTGCTCGCCGGACCGGCCGGCACCGCGGTCACCGAGGCCCGGCTGGAGCTGCTCGCCGAACTCCGCGAACCGGACGAACTCCCGGATCTGAAGCGGGACTTGGACGAGGCCAACGAGCGCCGCAGCGCGCTCGGCGAACGCCTGCGGGTGGTCCTGGCCTCGATCGCCGAGACCGCCGCGCTGCGCGCCGTCCCCCCGCAGCGCCGGCGCGACGAACCGCTGCGCCGCACGCCCGCCGACGCCTGGCTGGAGCTCGCCGACTTCGTCGAGGAGCGGCTGGCCCGGCTCCAGGAACGCGCCGAGGAGCTCACCCGGCAGCTGGAACTCGCCGACCACGAGCGCGACCTGGCCGCCGACCGGCTGGAGCGGGCGTCCACCGCCGACCGGGCCGAACCGGTCGGCACCAGCACCACCGTCCTGCTCACCCTCACCACCGCGAGCGCCCACCCCGCCCAGGACCAGGACCACGACCAGGACCAGGACCAGCGCCCCGACCTGGAGCTGGAACTGGAGTACGGCGTCCCCGCCGCCCGCTGGGTCCCGGCGTACCGGCTGTCCTACCGGACCGGAGCCGACACGGCCCACCTGGTCCTGCGCGCCGCCGTCGCCCAGCGCACCGGCGAGGACTGGACGGGCGTGCGCCTCGCCCTGTCCACCGCCGACCTCGACCGCCGCACCGACCTGCCCCGGCTCGCCTCGCTGCGGATCGGCCGCAGCCAGCCCGCCCCGCCGCCCTCCGGCTGGCGCGAGCCCCCGGCCGGCCTGGCCGACCTCTTCACCGGCTACGACGCGGCCGGCGCCGACCGCCCCACCCCGCTGCGCGAGACCCCGATCCCGGTGTCGGCCGCCGTCGCGCCCCGCTCCGCCCGCCTCAGCGGCGTCCGTCCGGGCGGCGCCCGGGCCGAGGCCTTCGCGGCCGAGGAGCAGTTCGCCCCCGCCGGCCCGTACGGCGGAGGCGGCCTGCTGAACGCCGACCAGCCGATGCCGGCCCCGCCACGTGCCCCGGGCGCCCCGATCGCCCCGGGCGGCTTCGCCGGCTACGGCGCCCCGCCGCCCACCCCGAGTCCGGTCGCCGCCGCCGCACCGCTGCCGAAGGCCCCGGGCGGCCTCCCGCCCGGGGAGGCCCGCCACCGCGTCGGCCCCGCCGCCCCGCCCCCGCCGCCCGGCCTCGCCCCGGACGCCACCCTGCTCGACTACCCCGACCTCGTCCTGGCCGGCCCCGAGGAGCCCGCCGCCCGGCGCGGCACCCTGCACCCCCGTCCCGAACGAACCGAACGGACCGAACGAACCGAACGGACAGCACCCGGCGGCGGCACCGCCCGGCTCCGCACCCTCGCCCTCCCCCGGCACGCCGTCCCGCCCCGCGAGTCGGCCGGCTCCTTCGACCACCGCTTCGACGCCGCCGCCCCCGCCGACATCCCGTCCGACGGCACCTGGCACACCGTCACCGTCGGTGAGATCCCGCTCGCCGTCCGCCCCGAGTACGTCACCGTCCCCGCCGTCGAGGAGAAGGTGTACGCGACCCTGGTGCTCGCCAACCGCACCGACCAGGCCGTCCTGGCCGGCCCGGCCGAGGTCACCGTGGACGACGAGTTCCTGCTCACCGCCGCCCTGCCCACGCTGGCGCCCGGCGGCACCCGGCGGCTGGGCATCGGTGTCGCCGAGAGCATCGAGGTGGCGCGCCGCACCGAGCTGCACGAGTCCACCACCGGCATGCTGAAGGGCAACAGCACCGTTCTCGACCACCGGGTGCACGTCCAGCTGGCGAACCGGCTCGGACGCGCCGTCACGGTGGAGGTCCGCGAGCGGGTGCCGGTCGGCTCCGACGCCGAGATCCGGATCGAGGAGCGGGCCGACTGGCACGCCCCGACCGTCTCCACGCCGGACTGCCCGCCCAGCACCCGGCTCTGGCGGGTCGACCTGCCGCCGGGCGGACGCACCGAGCTGGACGGCGGCTACCTGATCAAGATCCCGGCCGGAAAGGCCATCGTCGGCGGAAACCGGAGGAACTGAGCGATGACCGTCGAGACCCGTCCCCTCCCCGTCACCCTTCCCCTGCCCGTCACCGCCGTGACCTGCCTGGAGGACCGCGGCCAGGTCGAGCGCGGCACCACGGTCGCGCTCACCGCGGGCGTGCAGCGGCTGCGCCTCGGCCCGCTCACCGCCCTCGCCGTCGACCGCACCCTGCGCGCCGAGTCCGGCACCGACGGCGTCCGGGTGCTGGACTCCCGGCTGGTGCGCGGCTGGGCCCCGCGCGCCCCGCTGCCGCCCGGCCCGGAGGACTCCGACCTGCGCCACCGGCTGCACCGGCTGGACACCGAGAGCCGGCTGGCCGACCAGGCCCGGGCCCGGCTGGAGGCCCGGCTGGCCCTGCTCGCCCAGCTCTCCGCGGACCTGCTGCGCGAGATCGGCGAGGCGGCCGGCCTCGGCGAGCTCGAACCCAACCGCTGGGCCCGGGAGCTCGGCCGGGTGGACGCCGAGCGCGAGCGCTACGGCGAGGAGCTGCGCGCCACCCACTCCCGGCTGCGCCGTCTGGAGGAGGAGCGCTCGCAGGCCCTGACCGCCCTGGACGAGGCCGAGGAGGACCCGGCCGAGCTGACCGCCCACCTGGAGCTCACCGTCGAGGCGGCGCGGCCCGGCCCCGCCGAGCTGACCGTCTCCCACCTGGTGCCCTGCGCGCTGTGGCGGCCCTCCTACCGGGCGACCCTGGACGGCGGCGAGCTGCGCCTGGAGTCGGAGGCGGTGGTCTGGCAGCGCACCGGCGAGGACTGGACGAACGCCCGGCTCACCTTCTCCACCGCCCGCTCCACCCTCGCCACCGCCCCGCCCGCGGTCGCCGAGGACGTCCTGGTGCTGCGCGAGCGCACCGACGAGGAGCGCCGCACGGTCGAGGTCGAGCTGCGCGAGGAGGCGGTCGCCGCCCTGGGCCCGGCCTCCCGGGTGCCGGGCGTGGACGACGGCGGCGAGGTCCGGGTGCTGCCCGCCCCCGCGCCCGCGACCGTGCCCTCCGACGGCCGCGCGCACCGGGTCCCGCTGGGCGCCTTCACCGGCCCGGCGGGCAGCGAGTACGCCTGCGCCCCGGAACTGTCCCCGCTGGTCACCCAGGTGGTCCGGTTCCGCAACACGGCCGGGCACCCGCTGCTGGCCGGCCCGGTCGAGCTGGTCCGCGGCAGCGGCTTCACCGGCCGCGGCGAGCTGCGCTTCACCGCCGCCGGCGCCGAGGCCGAGCTGTCCTTCGGCAGCTCGGACGGCTACCGGGTGGTCCGGGAGAGCGAGGAGCGCCAGGCCACCGCCGGCCTCACCGGCCGCCAGACCACCACCCGGACGGTCCGGCTGCACCTGTCCCGCTTCTCCGGCCCGGAGGAGCGCGACGAGCGGATCGTCACGGTGCGCGAGCGGGTGCCGGTCTCCGAGGTGTCGGCGGTCGAGGTGCGGCTGCGCAAGGAGGAGTGCTCCCCCGCACCGGACTCCTTCGACGCCGAGGGCATCGTCCGCTGGGACGTCCCGCTCGCCCCCGGCGCCCGGCGCACCCTCACCCTGGTGTACGAGGTGTCCGCCTCCGCCAAGGTGGCCGGGCTCTGACCGCCGCGGGCGGCAACCCGGGACCGATCCCAACCCAGGACCAATCCGGAGACAACGGGTAGAAAAGGAACCATGATCCTCCACCTCGCCCCCCTGGACGACTGGCTGTCCGACCCCGGCCGCCCGTACGCCACCGCGTCGCTGCTCACCGACGGGTTCATCCACTGCTCGGCGGACGAGCGGACGGCGCTCGCGGTGGCCAACGCCTTCTTCTCCGACACCCCCGACCCGCTGATGGCGCTGCTGATCGAGGAGTCGCTGGTGGAGCCGATGGTGAAGTGGGAGGCCCCGCACGGCGCCCCGCCGCCCGGGGCCACCCCGGGCGTGCTGTTCCCGCACATCTACGGGCGGCTGAACCGCACCGCCGTGGTCGGCCTGGAGAAGGTCGAGCGCGGCCCGGACGGCCGCTGGGCCTCGCTCAGCCCCTGGAGCTGACGGGGCCGGCCGTCCCCGCGGCCGCCCGCGCTACAGCCACCCCCGCTCCCGGGCCGCCATCCCGGCCTGGAAGCGGGTGGTGGCGCCCAGCGAGCGCATCAGGCTCTGGAGGCGGCGCTGGGTGGTCCGGGCGCTCCAGCCGAGCGACCGGGCGATCGACTCGTCGGTGAGCCCGGCCGCCAGCAGGCCCAGCAGCTTGCGGTGGTCGGTCTCCGGCTCGGACCCGCCGTCCTCGGTGCCGACCGCCGCCTGCAGGCGGACGGCCCGCTCCCACTCCGCCTCGAACAGCGTGTCCAGCGCCTGGAGCAGCGCCGAGGGGTGGATCACGTACGCGGCGTCCAGCACGCTGTCGCCGACGCTGATCGGGATGATCGCCATCCGGTCGTCCGAGATGATCATCTTCATCGGCAGCGTCGGCCGGACCCGCGCCTCCTCGCCGTCCTCGACGCCGACCAGGATGTTCTTCTCCAGCCGCCCCGGCCAGGCCACCGCCTCCCGGTCGTAGACCGTCCGGAACTTCACGCCCTCGCGCAACCGCCGCCGCTGCAGGGTCAACGGCGCCACCGGGTCCTGGATGTACGGCGGGCGGTCGAAGCCGCGCACCTGGTACTGGCTGGTCTCGGTGATGTGCTCCAGCCGCTGGGCGATCGCCTCGCCGCCGGTCAGCACCTCCACCGAGTGCGCCGGGTCGGTGTACCGCGAGGCCTCCCGGAAGGCGTCCATCAGCCGGTGCATCTCGGCCCGGGCGTAGCGCAGCTCCGACTCCCGGTGGCCGATCAGGGTGCCGATCGCGACGTCCGGGGGGACGGGCAGGTAGCGGTGCCGGTCCACCGGCGCCCGGGTGGCCATGCCCTGCTGCGCCAACCGGTCCAGTGCCCGCACGCTCTGCTGGAACGTCAGCCCGCAGCTCTCCGCCAGCTCCTCCGCCGTGGACTGCGGGCTGGCCACCAGGGCCGCGTAGACCTGCCCGTCCGGCTCCGCCAGTCCCAGCGCGCCGAGGGCCTGTCCGCCGGCCCGCCCCAGTGCTGCATCGGACACGACGCCCTCTCCCCCTGCTCGCCCGTTTCCGTCGGCCGCTCCCGCCCCGACCCGCGCACCCCGTACTGGCGCAGTCCCGCCACCGGGCGGGGTGGCGCTCCGGTGGCCATCCTCGGCCACGGATCATGGCGCTGACAAGGCCGTGACCAGCGGTTGCGTCCCGGCTCACACGACCCGTCCGAAACGTGGACATCCGCCCCCGGAGATCCCCACAGCACATCCGCACGGGGCGTCCGCGCACGGACGCCCGCGCGCCCCAGGACCCCGGCCGCGGGAACGCCGGAGCCCCCGGCCGCAGCGC
>NZ_JBHVET010000290.1:0-9703 GCF_042802135.1 Kitasatospora sp. NPDC057512 | reverse complement strand
CCGGTTCGGCCGGTGCTGCCGCCCTGTGGCACATCCGGGGGTCGTCCCGGGGTCTCAGTGGGGCGCCGGGGCGGCCGCCGGGCCGGGGCCGGGGTCGGATCCCCCGGCCGGTTCCTCGGCGCCTTCGAGGCGGTGGATCAGGGTACGGAGCGCCGCGATCTCGTCGTGCAGGGCCTTCTTGCCGGCCTTGGTGAGCTGGATCCAGGTGCGAGCGCGCTTGCCCTCGTAGCCCTTGTCGATCGTGACCAGGCCGGCCTTCTCCAGGACGCCGAGGTGCTGGGAGAGGTTGCCGGCGGTGAGGCCGAGGGTGGTGCGCAGGAAGGTGAACTCCACCTTCCGGGCCTCCTTGGCCACCGCGAGGATGCCCAGGCGGACGCGCTGGTGCACGACGTCGTCGAGGCCGCTGGTGGGGTGCTCGGTCATTCGGCCGACCGACCCCGGGCCCGGTGCAGCAGGGCGAGGGCGACGCCGCCGAGCAGCAGCACACCGCCTTCCAGCAGCACACCGGGGAGGAAGGACCACGGGGACGGGCCGAGGAGGTCGTCGGAGTAGAGCATCGCGAGCAGGTATCCGCAGGTCACGGCGAGGAGCGGCCGGCTGCGCTCGATCCAGGCGAGCAGCAGCAGCGCCAGACCGATCGTCCCGGCCGGGCTCATCAGCGTGTCGGCGGCTGCGGAGAGCGGCCCCGGCTGCCCGTACAGGTCGGCGAGGAACCCCGGGTGGGACACCGTCCACGCCTGGTCGGCGGCCATGAGCAGGGCGAGGACGACGCCCAGCACCAGGTACGGCCAGATCCTGGTGCCCAGGCCGAGCCGGGCGGACCGGCGGAGGTAGAACCAGCTGATCGCGGCGTAGGAGAGCAGCAGCGCCACCGGCCAGTACCACATGGCGGGGGGAAGGGAGTTGACGCAGACTCCGCCCAGGCCGTAGCGGGGCTCGTCGCAGGGGCCCTGGCCGTACCGCACGACCGGTATCGCGCCGAACCTCACGGCGGCGAAGACCAGGAGCGGGAACCACGCGCCGCGCTGCTCCCGGCGGACGCGCTGGATCACCGCCCCGGTCGCCGCCAGGAGGTGCCGGGGGTCGTTCGAGGGCTGAACGGGTTGAGTCGCCATGAGGACAAGGTTTGCATGACAAACCGATTGCGTCTAGAGATCAGTTTGCGAACTGGCCGTACGCGGCGGGCGGTTGATGCGCGCGCACCCCTGCCGAGCTGGGAAAATCGCTGGCGCGAGGCGTGTTGAAGGCCGACCCTGGTCACCGTGTCAGAACGCAAGCACCAGATCCGTGCCCTCCACACCGACTCGACGGTGACCGTCTACCAGGCGTACGCGCCGGAGGTCGGGCTGCCCGCCGCACGGGACGGGCGCTTCCCGGCGGCGTGGAAGCGGGACCGGATGACGTGGATCAAGCCGTCGTTCCTGTGGATGATGTACCGCTGCGGGTGGGCGACGAAGGAGGGCCAGGAGACCGTCCTGGCGGTCGAGATCACCCGCGAGGGCTTCGAGTGGGCCCTGGAGAACAGCTGCCTGTCCCACTACGAGCGCGGGCTGCACCCCGACCGGGCCGCCTGGCAGCGGCAGTTGAAGCGGTCCCCGGCCCGGGTGCAGTGGGATCCGGAGCGCGATCTGCACCTTCAGCCGCTGCCGTACCGGTCGCTGCAAGTCGGCCTGGCCGGGGAGGCGGCCGCGCGCTACGCGGACGAGTGGATCGTCTCGGTCCAGGACGTCACCGCGCTCGCGCACGCGGTCCACGCCCATGTGCGGGAAGGGGAGTTGGAGGCCGCCCGGCAGCTCCTCCCCGCCGAACGCCGCTACCCGGCGGGCGACGCGCTGCTCGCCCACCTGGTCGGCTGAGCCCGCACGCACGCCCGCACGCCCGCCAACTGCGGACGTCAGCCAGTAGCGCCGTCGGTGAGCTCGCGCACGACGTCCAGGTGGCCCGCGTGGCGGGCGTACTCCTGGAGGACGTGGAACAGGATCCAGCCCAGGGTGGGCCGCGGGGTGCCGTCGTCGGGGAAGCGGCCGCCGGGTGCGGCGACGGTGGACAGGGGTGTGCCGGACACGACGGCCCGGGTGTGCTCGCCGCCCGCGTGCAGCGCGGCGAGGAGTTCGGCGGCCGTCTCCTCCGGTCCGACGTGCCAGCGGTCCTCCGGGCCCCGGTCGCCCCAGGGCGCCGGGACCTGCTCGCCGCGGAAGCCCCAGCGCAGCCAGCGCTGCTCCATGTGGACGAGGTGCTTCAGCAGTTCGAGCATGGTCCACCCGGAGGGGAGCCGGCTGGCGCGCAGCTCCGCGTCGGACATTCCCTCGGTCTTGGCTCCGATCACGGAGCGGTAGTAGTCGAGGTAGTCGAGCAACAGCTCGCTGGGGTCGGAGAGTTGCCGGTCGGGCTCGGGCAGGGGGAGAGTCATGGGCCGAGTCTGCCACGGCGCCGTTCCGGTACCCACGACTGCCTGGCCGCACCGCCTTTCCCCCCGCATTGCTCGCCTTCTGGCGAAGAATTACCTCCCCATTACGTCTTTGGCGAAGGTATTCGGCCAACTTGGTGCAGAAAGGGTGACGCGTTCAGACCAAAACTGACACTGTACCGTCCCATCTCATTCGAACCACCAGCTCTACCGGGCAGCAGCACCCTCGGCCGCCGCCCGGCTGACTCCGGCCACTCGAACCCGGCCGTCGCAGAAGGAGTTCCGTGTGACTCGATCCCCCCGAAAGTCCACCGCCGCGGGCGCGTTGATAGTCGGCGCCGCGATGATCGTGGCCGCTCTGACACCCGGCGTCGCCGCCGCCGAGACTCCCGCCCAGACACCCGCCGAGGCCCCCGCCGGGGCCCAGGCCTTCGCCGGCGCGCTGCCGGTGCAGCTGTCGCCCGAGCAGCGCGGCGAGCTGCTGGCCTCCGCGGACGCGTCCCTGGCGAAGACCGCGAGGTCGCTGAACCTGGACGCGAAGGAGGCGCTGATCGTCAAGGGCGTCACCAAGGACGCGGACGGCAGCGTGCACACCCGCTACGAGCGGACCTTCGACGGACTCCCGGTGCTCGGCGGCGACCTGGTCGTCCACACCGCCCCCGACGGCTCCACCAGGGGCGTCACCAAGGCCACCGACGCGGACATCGCCGTCGACACCACCCCCAAGGAGAGCGCCGACTCGGCGAAGGGCCTCGCGCTCGACAGCGCCGGGAGCGCGAAGGTCTCGGAGGCGTCGGCCGACGACGCCCGCAAGGTGGTCTGGGCCGCCTCCGGCACCCCGCGGCTCGCCTGGGAGACGGTGGTCACCGGCACCCAGGAGGACGGCACGCCGTCCGAACTGCACGTCATCACCGACGCCGACACCGGCAAGAAGATCTTCGAGTACCAGGGCATCGAGACCGGCATCGGCACCAGCAGGTACTCGGGCCAGGTCACCATCGGCACCTCGGCGGTCGCCGGCGGCTTCGCGATGACCGACAACACCCGCGGCGGCCACAGCACCTACGACCTGAACGGCACCAGCGGCACCAGGACGCTGTTCACCAACCCGACCGACACCTGGGGCGACGGCACCGTCGCCAACCGGCAGACCGCGGCCGTGGACGCCGCCTACGGTGCCCAACTCACCTGGGACTACTACAAGAACGTCCACGGCCGCAACGGCATCAAGGACGACGGCGTCGGCGCCTACACCCGGGTCCACTACAGCAAGAACTACGTCAACGCGTTCTGGTCCGACGCCTGCTTCTGCATGACCTACGGCGACGGCGCGGGCAACGTCAAGCCGCTGACCTCGATCGACGTCGGCGCCCACGAGATGACGCACGGCGTCACCTCCGCCACCGCGAACCTGATCTACAGCGGCGAGTCCGGCGGCCTCAACGAGGCCACTTCCGACATCATGGCCGCCGCGATCGAGTTCTGGGCCGGCAACCCCGAGGACAAGGGCGACTACCTGGTCGGCGAGAAGATCGACATCAGGGGCGACGGCAGCCCGCTGCGCTACATGGACAAGCCCTCCAAGGACGGCCGCTCCAGGGACAACTGGTCGGCCGACCTCGGCTCCATCGACGTCCACTACTCCTCCGGCCCGGCCAACCACTGGTTCTACCTGGCCTCCGAGGGCAGCGGCGCCAAGACCGTCAACGGCGTGGCCTACGACTCCCCGACCTCCGACGGCCAGTCGGTGACCGCCATCGGCCGGGACGCGGCGGCCAAGATCTGGTACCGGGCGCTCACCACCTACATGACCTCGTCCACCAACTACGCGGCCGCCCGCACCGCCACCCTCCAGGCCGCCGCCGACCTGTACGGGAAGACCAGCGCGACGTACCAGAACACCGCCAACGCCTGGGCGGCCATCAACGTCGGCCCGCGCGTCGTCGACGGCCTCCTGCTGGAGCCCGTCGCCAACCAGATCACCGCGATCGGCACCTCCGCCGACCTCCGGATCGAGGCCGCCAACTTCAACCCCGGCATCGTCACCTACCACGCGACCGGCCTCCCGCTGGGCCTGACGCTCCACCCGGTCACCGGCCAGGTCACCGGCGTCCCGGCCCTCCCGGGCACCTACCCGGTCACCGTCACCGCCCAGGGCTCCCACCACGGCAGGACGTCGACGACGTTCACCTGGCGGGTCTCCCCGGGCATCTTCGCGAACACCACCTCCCTGCCGATCCCGGACGGCGGCCCGGCGGTCTTCTCCGACATCGTCGTCGACCGGCTCCCGGGCCAGGCGCCGAGCGACCTCAAGGTGAGCGTGGACATCAAGCACACCTGGCGCGGTGACCTGGTCATCGACCTGGTCGGCCCGAACGGCACGGTGTACCCGCTGAAGAAGGGCAACCTCGGCGACTCGGGCGAGAACGTCATCGAGACCTACACGGTCGACGCCTCCGCCCAGCCCGCCAAGGGCACCTGGCGGCTCCGGATGCAGGACACGTTCCGCGGCGACTCGGGCCACCTCGACGGCTGGAAGATCATCTTCTGACCGCACCCGCACTGAGCACGGACCACTGAGCACGGATCACCTCTCGCACGTGCGGTACGGGCCGTCCGTCCCCGGGTGGCCGGGTCAGTGGGTCAGCCGGTCAGTGGGCCTGGAGTCAGCGGGCCAGGAGGAACTTGGTGGTGGGCACGCCCCGGACGGTGGCGCACTCCAGGGACGAGGCGGTGGCGCTGTAGGTGAAGCCGCTCGGGACGCTGCACGCCCACATGCCGCTGACCGGGACGCGGAGGTGGAAGGTGGTGGACGGGACGCCCTGGGTCAGGCTGCACGAGGTGGACGAGCCGGCGGCGTCGTAGGTGAAGCCCGGGGCGGTCGCACAGGAGGTGAGGCCGTCGACCGGGGTGCGCAGGTGGTACTGCGGCGAGTTCCAGCTGCCGCCGCCGCTGCACGTGCGGCTGAAGACGACCCCGTCGTAGACGTAGCCGGACGGGACGGAGCAGGCATAGGTGCCGTCCAGCGACGTGGTGGTGGCGGAGGCCGGAGTCGCGGTGGCGGCCCCGGTGAGCAGCAGGGTGAGTGCGGCGAGGCCGGCGGGCAGCGCGGTGCGTGCGGTTCGGATGGTTCGTGCGACGGACATGTCTTCTCCTTCTTGGAGGAGTTGCACGGTACGGAGGACGGTGGTCGCCGGTGGGCGTTCACAGCCGTCGACGGTTCTAGCACCCCCGACGGGCCGTCATCCCGCCGTTCCGTCCGGGATGATCATTCCGGCGCCCGCCGTCCACGCGCCGCGCGCCGGATCCTCCGGTCCGTCTCAGCCGGTCGGCCCGCCGGGCCCGTCCCGCGCCTGGCGCACCCGCTCCGCGCTCCGGGTCACCGGGTCACCGGGCGTCGTCGTGCCCGAGGCCCCGGTCCGGCAGGCTCATGTCGCCCGTCCTCGGCGTGCCGTCGGCGAGCCCGTAGCGCAGGTAGACCGTGCCCTGCGCGCCGGCCACCGGCGGTTCGAGCAGGGTGAGGTTGGTGGGCACCGCGCCGCCGTCGAAGACCTTCTTCCCGACGCCGAGCACGATCGGGTGCACCCACAGGTCGAGGCGGTCGAAGAGCTTCTCGCGCAGGAGGCTCTGCACCAGGTTCAGGCTCCCGACGACCTTCACGTTCCGGTGCCGGTCGCGGACCTCGCGCACCGCGCCGGCCAGGTCCGGGCCGAGCAGCGTGGATCCGGCCCACGGGAGGTCGGGGGTGCCCCGGGAGGCCACGTACTTCGGGACGCGGTTGAAGAGTTCGGCGATCTCGCCCTCCTTCTGGTGCGGCCAGTAGGAGGCGAAGAGGTCGTACGTCCGCCGGCCGAGCAGGAGCGCGTCCGTGCCCTCGTACGCGGCGAGGATCTGCGCCCCGGTGACCTCGTTCAGCAGCGGTGCCTGCCAGCCGCCGAACGGGAACCCCTCCGGGTCCTCGTCGGGGCCGCCGGGCGCCTGCCCGACGAGGTCGAGGGTCGCGAACAGTTCGATCTGGATGAGGCCCATGTCTGTGCTCCCGGTGGAGGGTGAGGGGGGTCGTCCCGGTCGAGATGTAGACCTTCCGGAGCCGGAAAACTCATCGCCACGCCGACACCCGGTTCCGCACTCGGGCGGCGGGGCGGACGTCGCCGGGCCGCGTGCGGTAAATCCGGCGACGGCGGCGGCCGTCCCCGGGATACTGGGCGCCCATGGATGAGGTCGAAGTCGTCGTCGCCCATTCCGAGCGCGCGACCCTGCGCGTCGGCGAAGTGTTCCTGAAGGTGGACGCCGATCAGGCGCGCATCGACCGCGAGGTCGAGGCGATGTCCCTCGTGCCGGTCCCGACCCCTGAGGTCCTGTGGCGCAAGCCGCCGGTGCTCGCGCTGGCCGCGCTCCCGGGGACGACGCTCGGACGCCTCGGCGGGCCGTCGACCGGGTCGCCGACGGCGTGGGCGGCGGCGGGCGCCGCCATCCGGAGGCTGCACGACGCACCACTGCCGCCCTGGCCCGGCCGGGCGGGCCGGAGCGTCGCCGCGCTGGTGGCGGAACTCGACGACGAGTGCGGGGCGTTGGTGGCGAACGGCGTCCTGCCCGCCGACCTGGTCGCCCGCAGCCGCCGGGTCGCCGAGGCCGCGTTCCGGCCGTGGACTCCGGCGTTCACGCACGGCGACCTCCAGATCGCGCACGTCTTCGTCGACGGCGACGAGGTCACGGGCATCATCGACTGGTCCGAGGCGGGCCGGGGCGATCCCCTGTACGACCTCGCCACCTTCACGCTGGGGCACGAGGAGCACATCGGCGACGTCGCCGCCGGCTACGGCGCCGACCTCGACCTCGACGTGATCCACGCGTGGTGGTCGCTGCGGAGCCTGCTGGCGGTCCGCTGGCTGATCGAGCACGGCTTCGACCCCTTCGCGCCGGGCTGCGAGGTCGACGTGCTGAGGAGGTGCTCCGCGAGGGTGTGAGCGGTTCGCCTGCTGTGTCGACGTCGGGTTCCTTCCACGTCAACGGGTATGGAGGTCCCCCGTGTTCACCCCGTACCGCGAGCTGGACGCGCTCCTGGACGAGTTCGTCCACGCGGTCCGCGGCATCCTCGGCGACACGTTCGTCGGTGCCTACCTACAGGGCTCCTTCGCGCTGGGCGCCGGAGACCCGCACAGCGACTGCGACTTCATCGTCGCCACGACCGTCCTGCCCGCCGGGGCCACGGAGGCGGAGCTCCGCCGGCTCCACGACGGGATTCCCACCCGTCCGGGCTTCTGGACCAAGCACCTGGAGGGCTCCTACGCGGACACCACGTCCCTACGCACCGTCGCCGGGCTCGGAACACCGTGGCTGTACTGCGACCACGGCCACCGCGAGTTGATCTGGGACACCCACTGCAACAGCCCGCACACCCGCTGGATCCTCAGGAACCACGGGATCACCCTCGCCGGCCCCCCGGTCACCGACCTCGTCGACGCGGTGCCTCCCCGGGCCCTGCGCGAATCGATGCGCGAGATGCTGCCAGGCTTCATGGAGGACCTGCGGACCTGGGCCCGCCTCGACGTGGCCTGGAGTCAGCGCTATGCCGTGACCACCTACTGCCGGGCGCTGTTCACCCTGCACACCGGCGAGGTGGCCTCCAAGCGCGGCGCGCTGGAATGGGCGCGCGAAACCCTTGACCCGCGCTGGCACCCCCTGCTCACCCAGGTGATCCAGGACCGGGAGCTTGGCTGGGACCCGGCCGACCCGCCACGACCGGGCAGCCTCGAAGCGATGTACGCCTTCGGTGTCTATGCGGAGTCCTTCGCCGACTGAACGGAGCCGGGCCTGGCCGAACCCCCGCGCGACGTAGTCCCGGCGTATGACTCCGGTACCTCGTGGGAGCTACGAACGGCACCGGAATGCTTACCTCTACGGGTTGATTCGATACGGAGCCGCGGAACCTAGCGTCTGCCCCATGAAACGCAATCGCCGTATCAGCGCAGTCGCGGCGCTGACGCTCGCCGCCCTCGTCACCGGAACCGGCGCAGGGTTCGCCGCCACGGCCACACCGGTGGCCGCTCCGGTGGCCACGCACGCGTTCGACGCCGCACCGGCCACGGCCACCGCGCCCGCGCGGTCCTTCCAAGGCGTGCTCCCCGCGCCGACCGGCCCCTACGCCGCCGGCGAGGAGGTCATCCACCTCACCGACGCGAGCCGCCTTGACCCGTGGGTGCCGTCATCCGGCCCCCGCCAACTGACCGTCACGATGGTCTACCCGGCCGTCCCCGGGACCGGGACTCCGGCCCCTTACATGTCCCTCGGCGAGGCAGCCGGAATCGTCCAGCGGACGAACCTGCCGGCGAGCTCCGGTGTCACCCCACAGACCCTTTCCGGCGTCACCACCCACGCCTTCGACGGCGCGCGGCCGCAGAACGGAAAGTATCCGCTGGTGGTCCTCTCACCGGCGTACGAGGACCCGCGCATCACGCTCACCTCGCTCGCGACCGACCTGGCCAGTCACGGCTACGTCGTCGCGCTCGTCGGCGACACCTACGAGGACAGCGGC
The DNA here is from genome assembly GCF_042802135.1 of Kitasatospora sp. NPDC057512. NCBI lineage: Bacteria > Bacillati > Actinomycetota > Actinomycetes > Kitasatosporales > Streptomycetaceae > Kitasatospora > Kitasatospora sp. NPDC057512. Next base: position 761 of record NZ_JBHVET010000290.1, on the reverse strand, counting down.
GAGACGCTGGCGAACGGCCAGACCACGCCGTGCGCGATCTGCGGTGACCCGACGCGGATCGACTCCATCCCCACCAGCCGCGCGCTGGATGTGTCCTTCCTGATCGACCAGTTGACGCACGGCAATACCGCGTGGCGCCTGGCACACCTCATCGACAAGCACGAGATCGGCATGGCCGGACACTCCATCGGCGGAGCGGCGGCCTCCGCCACGATGGTCGCCGACCCGCGGGTACGGGCCGGCGTGAACATGGACGGCGCCTTCAAGCCTGTCCCGATGCCCGGCCAGATCAACCGGCCGTTCCTCATGCTGAGTTCGCCCAACAACCACCCGGCCAATGGCGGCGACACCACGTGGGTGCAGGCCTGGGCCGCCCTCGGCGGCTACAAGAAGTGGCTGACGGTCGCCGGCGCCGACCACTTCAGCTTCAGCGACCTGGACGTGCTCCACGAGCAGGCCGGGTTCCCGACGCCGCCCCTCTCCCCGGAACGCGGGGTGGAGATCACCCGCGAGTACGTGACGGCGTTCTTCGACCAGACGCTGAAGGGGATCGACAGTCCGCTGCTGGACGGCCCCTCGCCGAACAATCCGGAAGTACTCTTCCAGCCCTAGTCGTTCTGTCCCGTGAGGTCAGGGATGCGGCTTCGAGTGGGCCGCCGTCGAAGGTCCGGCGGTAGGGCTTGACGTCGCGTTCGTTCCGGCCGCGCCCTTCCCGAGGGCGCGGCCGTTCTCGCGCGTCAGATCGAGCGCGGCGGTGGCAC
>NZ_JBHVET010000289.1:0-9705 GCF_042802135.1 Kitasatospora sp. NPDC057512 | reverse complement strand
GGTCGGGGTCGACTCGGGCGGCCTGCGCCGCTGTCCGGCTGGCCGGTTCGTCGGTTCGCCGGTCGTACGGTCCGTCAGCTGTGGCGGCCGCGGCGGCGGGCGGCCAGTACGGCCAGACCGCCGAGACCGAGCAGGCCGACGCCCGCCAGGCCGAAGACCACCGGGGCGTTGCCCGCGCCCGTGGAGGGCAGCTCACCGCCACCGGGGTGCTGGCTGGTCGGCGCCTTGGTCGGGTGGTGGCTGGTCGGGCCCGGCCCGGCGCTCGACGTCGTCGCGCTGGCCGACGGCGAGGTCGGTGCCGGCGAGGTCGGCGCCGGAGAGGTCGGTGCCGGGGACGTCGGCGCAGGGGACGTCGGGCTCGGCGAGGTCGGGGACGGGGACGTCGGCGCCGGAGAGGTGGGGGACGGCGACGTCGGGCTCGGCGAGGTCGGCGAGGGGGACGTGGGCGAGGGGGACGTGGGCGAGGGGGACGGCGTCGGCGAGGTCGGCGACGGGCTGGGCGTCACGGCGCAGTCCGGCAGGTCGCCGTCGAACGGGTAGCTGTGGATCTCGTAGCCGCCGGTACCGGTGTGGACCAGGTTGCCCGCCAGGTACACCCGGCCGTTCATGCCCGGCTGGGCGATGGTCGTGGTGCCGCCCGGGTTGCCGGCCATGACCGAGCCCTGGAACTGGGCACTGCCGAGGATCTGCGCCGAGGTCGCGGTCGGGAAGTTGTACATCAGCTTCGAGCGCATGTCGGTGGTCTGGTCCCCGGCCAGGCCGGTGCCGGTGTAGGTGTTGATGATCGGACTGTCCCCGAGCATGTTCACCACGACGGTGGCGCCGGCCGGGATGTTGTTGAAGACCAGGCCGATCTGCCCGCCGGACGGCGAGGCGAGGTTCTGGGTGACGTTGAAGACCTGCTTCATGCTGGTCCCGTCGCCGGTGAAGGTCGCCTGGCTCGGGGAGACGTCGACGGTGCCGGTCGCGGCGGCCCGGCCGACGCAGTCGGAGACCTCCTCGATCTGGGTCAGCACCGACTGGTAGGGCGCGGCCGCGTTCGGGTCCTGGATCGACTCGCCGGTGGGGTCGATGTTCACGGTGCCGGTGACGGAGCCCGCGTGGCGCAGGTTGCCGAAGGCCGGGCCGTGCGAGTCGCTGCCGCCGATCAGGATCGCGTTGCCGGTCAGCACGTCGACGTTGCCGCCGGTGGTCACGAAGTCGCTGCCGTTCGGCGGCACCACGCGCGAGCCGACGCCGACGACGCCCATGTTGTAGATGCCGCCGCCGTTCTTGTCGACGGTCAGGTTCCCCAGCGTGACGATCTTGCCCTCGGCCTCCGCGGCGCGGCCGGTCACCGTGTAGTCGCCGCCGGTGAAGACGTTGATGGTGGCGTCGCGGCCGGGGAAGTCGCCGTTGTTGGGCGGCGGCCAGGTGGCGGGGCAGTCGGGCCCGGAGCAGGCACCCAGCGGCGGGGCCAGCGGAGCGGCGGAACCGACCGTCAGCACCGCGGCCAGCGGCAGCGCGGTGAGGACGGTCGCCACCGCGACCCGGACGGCCCGGCGCCTTCGTGTGGCCGGTGTTCTCACGGCGGTCGTTCTGTGATCCGGCGAACCGGTGGCCTGACCCATCGACAATTCCTCCGTGCATGAGAAAAGGACAGGTCGGGATGACCTGCCATGTTCCGTGCCATCTGCTGGCGATCTCACAGATCCGGGACATCCAACCCCAAAACGGACTATCCGCACCCTACAGACCCTCAGGTCGGATCTGAAATTCATACGTTCGGAGCAGCACTTCCTTGGGCAGGCGCCGACGGACGGCAAGGGGGCCAAACCTTCTGCGACAAGCTTTAGGTTGGAGGCATGACCACCGAGGCCCAGGAACAGAGCGCGCCGCTCGTCGCCGTCGCGTCCGCCGACGCCGTACTGCGGCACCCCGAGGCGGGCGAACACCTGCTGACCGCCATGGAGCGGGAGCGCGCCGCGCGCTTCCGGCACGAGTCCGGGCGGACCGACTTCACCGCCGGCCACGTCCTGGTCCGGCTCTGCGCCGCCCGGCTGCTCGACGTGCCGGTGGCCGGCCTCGTCCTCGCCCAGCAGTGCCCGGACTGCGGGCTCGCCGACCACGGCAAGCCCTACCTGCCGGACCACCCCGGAGTGCACGTGAGCCTGTCCCACACCCGGGGCGTGGTCGCGGCCGGCGCCGGGTTCCAGCCGGTCGGGGTCGACGTCGAGCTGTCCACCCGGGGCGGCTCGCTGCGCTCGGTCGCCCGCCGGGTGCTCGCCCCGGCCGAGCTCGCCCTGGTCGAGGCCGACCCGGAGCCGGAGCGGGCGTTCCTGCGGCTCTGGGTGCGCAAGGAGTCGCTGATCAAGATCGGGCGGGCCACCCTGGACACCCTCGGCCGGGTCGACCTCTCCGCCCTGCCGCTGGCCGTCCCGCCGGGCGCCCCGCTGCGCAGCCGGTACGAGGACCTGCACCTGCTCGACTGGACCGACCCGGAGCACGCCGCCGCGGTCGCGGCCGTCAGCACCGCCCCGCCCCGGATCGTGGAGCTCACGGCGGTGGGCTGAGCACAGGAGGCTGGGGCGCCGGGCCTCGGCGGGCCTCGCCGGGCCGACGGCGGGCTCCGGCGCCCACCCGCGCGGTGGGCCGGTGAATAAGCGGTGTTAGCGTGCCTGGTCGTGGGCCCGCCGATCGCGTGTGCCCCGCCGCCCAGCTGACCAGCCGACCAGCTGCCCACCGGATTCAAGAGGGTGCCCCGCCATGGCCAAGTTCCTGCTGAGCCTGCACGTCCTCGTGTCGGTCCTGTTCATAGGCCCGGTCGCGGTGGCCGTCAGCATGTTCCCGCGCCGGGCGAAGGCCGCGCTGGCCGGCGGACCGGACCGGGCCTCCGACGCCGGCGTGCTGCGGGTGCTGCACCGGATCACCCAGGTCTACGCGCTGCTCGGGGTCGCGGTGCCGGTGCTGGGCATCGGCCTGGCCCAGGTGATGGACGTGCTCGGGCAGTCCTGGGTGATCGTCTCGATGGTGCTGACCGCGATCGCCGCGCTCTCCCTCCTGCTCTTCGTGCTGCCCGGCCAGCAGGCGGCCGTGGACGCGCTCGAACTCGACCCGTCGGACGAGCAGCACGCCAAGGCCGTCGGCGGCCTGAAGCTGCTGCCGATGACCGCCGGGGTGTTCAACCTGCTGTGGGCCGTGGTCGTGGTGCTCATGGTCATCCGCCCGGGGTCGAGCACCGGCGTCTGAGCCCTGCTCCCCCGGGCCCTGCTCGCCCGGGCCCCGATCACCTGATCGCCTGGTCCCCCGCGCCCCCTCCCGCCGACCGGGGTCGTTCGAGTACCGTCCTGGGCCATGACGATCATGGCGGGCATGGGCAGCCCGACGGGAACCGGCGTCGGCCCGCTGCTGCGCGGCTGGCGGGTACGACGGCAGCTCAGCCAGCTGCAACTGGCGCTGCGGGCGGACTCCTCGGCCCGCCACCTCAGCTTCGTCGAGAACGGCCGCTCCCGCCCCAGCCGGCAGCTGGTGCTGCGGCTGGCCGAGGAACTGGACGTCCCGGTACGCGAGCGCAACGCCCTGCTGCTGGCGGCCGGGTACGCCCCGCACTACCCCGAGACACCGCTGGACGATCCGTCGATGGCCGCGCTGCGCGGCGGACTGGAGCGGCTGCTGGCCGCCCACGACCCGTACCCGGCGGTCGTGGTCGACGGGTCCTTCCGGGTGCTGGCGGCCAACCGCTCGCTCGGACTGCTCCTGGACGGCGTCGCCCCGCACCTGCTGGAGCCGCCGTTCAACGCGATCCGGGTCACCCTGCACCCGGACGGGCTCGCGCCGCGCATCGTCAACCTGCGGCAGTGGCGGCGGCACCTGCTGGAGCGGATGGAGCGGCAGCTGGAGCTGGTCCGCGCCGAGCCGCTGCGCCGGCTGTACGAGGAGGTCCGCGGCTACCCCGAACCGGCCGATGACCCGGTGGACGAGCCGGCCGACGGCCGGGTGGACGGGCCGGCCGCGTACGGAGCCCCGTTCGCGCTGCCGATGCGGATCCGGTACGAGGGGCAGGTGCTCTCCTTCCTCTCCACCATCGCGACCTTCAACACGCCGCTGGACGTCACCGTCTCCGAGCTGGCCATGGAGACCTTCCTGCCGGCCGACGCGGAGACGGTGCGGTTCCTGCAGTCAGTGGTCGGACCGGAACGCTAACCCCGCTGCCGGGCCCGGCGCCGCAGGGCGGTGAACTGGAGGACGGCGAACAGGGCCACCGCCGCGGCCTGCACCGGGATCCAGACGAACCCGGCGGTGGTCGGCTCCAGCCACGCCTCCATCGCGACCAGGCTGAACACCACCCAGGCCAGGTTGACGCCGATCACCGCCCGCACCCCCGGCCCCGGCGGCTGCCGCCGGGCGGCCAGCGCGCCGACCGCGAGGGCGTACCCGAGCAGGAGCAGCCCGACCTCGACCAGGGTGCTGCGGCCCGCGCCGAGCAGGTCGCCGAGCGGACCGGAGAAGGCCAGGTAGGCCAGGCCGTTGCCGCCGGTCATCAGGGCGTCCAGGGTCAGGGCGCCGCGCACCGTCCACGGGGAGAGGACGGAACCGGGCCGGGCGGGGCTGAGGGTGTTCGCGTGGGCGGACATGGCGGATCGCCTCCTGTCGGGGGTGGGCCCCGGGACCGTGGCGGCCGTACCGGGTGCCCCCACCCTGCCCGGCCCGGCGGCGGGCGTCGATTACCCCTCAGGTAAGGGCGGGCGCCCGGGCACCGGGCTGTGGGACGTCGGGCTACGGCCGCCGGGGCGGCTGCCGGAGCAGGACGCCCGCCCGCTTCACCGCGCGGGCGGTGATGGTGGTCTCGGCCCGGGTGACGCCGAGCGGGCCGAGGGTGTCGGTGAGGAAGCGGTACAGCTCGCCGTGGTCCGGGCAGAACACCGTGGCCAGCAGGTTGGCCGGGCCGCTGGTGGCGAACACCCCGTGCACCCGCGGGTGGCGGGCCAGCACCGTGCCGACCTCGGCGATCCGGCCGGGCGGCACGTCCAGCCAGAGGTTGGCGTCCACGGCCAGGCCGAGCAGCCGCGGGTCCACGGTGGCGTGGGTACGCAGCAGCCCGGCCCCGTCCAGCCGGTGCAGCCGGCGGCGCACCGTGGACTCGGGCGCGCCCACGGCCCCGGCCAGTACGGCGTGGGACTGCCGGGCGTCCTCGCCGAGCCGCTCCAGCAGCGCGCGGTCGAGGCCGTCCAGCGGCGGGGGTACGGCGGGGCGCGGGACGGCCGGACGGGCGAGCGCGGCGGCCTCCTCCCCGGTCAGGTACCCGGCCCGCCACTGCCCGGCGTCGGCGAAGGCGTGCAGCACGGCGTGGGTGGTGGTCTCGGTGACGGCGCCGGTCGCGGGCAACTGCCCGTACAGCAGCCGGTCGCGGGAGCCGGCGTCGGTGAGCACCACGGCGCCGACCTCGTGGCCGCCGAGCATCACGTCGACGAACGGCACGTCGGGGCGGTCGGCGAGGGCCCGCGCGATGGCGTCCACCCGGCCGCTCAGCACCCGGACCCGCAGCAGCAGCGCGCCCACGGCGGTGTCCTCGACGTCCGGCAGCCGGACCACCCGCAGCACCCCGGCCTGCCGCATCCGGCCCAGCCGGCGGGTGACCGTCCGGGCGGAGACGCCCAGCACCTCGGCGATCCGGCCGGGCTCGGCCCGTCCGTCCACCTGGAGGGCGCACACCAGGCGGCGGTCGAGGGCGTCCAGCACGCTGTCCGGATCGGCGGTGGAGAGGTCCATGGTGTCCGATCCCCGCCACTCCCGGCGGCTGCTGCGTCCTGTTCGGCAGCCCCGACGGTACTCCTTGTCCCGGGCGGCCGGAGCGGACACCGGCCCGGAGCGAGGAGGAGTCACCGTGACGGACGGGCTGTGGGGGCTGGCGGAGGGTGTGGAGGCCGCGGTGCGCGAGGTCGGTGCGGGGCTGGCGGCACGCCGGTCCGCCGAGCCGGTCACGGCGCGGACCGTCGAGGAGGCGGCGGCCCGCTTCGCCGAGCTGGACGGCCCGGCGGCCGCCGCCCTGCGGGAGCGGCTGACCGCGCTGCGCCCGCGGGCCGGCTGGGTGTCCGAGGAGCCGGACGGCCCCGTGCCCGCCGAGGGCGAGTGGTGGCTGTGCGACGCGACCGACGGCGCGGTGCAGTACCTGCTCGGGCAGCCGCACTGGGCGGTGACCGCCACGCTGGTGCGGGACGGCGCGGCGGTGCTCGCCGTGGTGCACGCCCCGGAGCAGGACGGCCGCACCTACCGGGCGGTGCTCGGCGGCGGGGCCGAGCTGGACGGGCGGCCGATCGCGCCCCTGGAACGGGAGTTGGCCGTCACCGTCGCCGCCACCAGCCAGCCGCCCCGGGTGGCCGCCGACCCGGTGGCGCTGCGCCGGGCCGGCGAGTCGCTGTCCGCGATGGCGGGCGCGGTCCTGGCGGTGCGCAACCTCGGTCCGACCGCGCTCCAGGTGGCCCAGGTCGGCTCCGGGCACCTGGCGCTGTTCTGGGAGTACGGCCTCGACGCGGGCAACCTGCTGCCCGGCGCGCTGATCGCGCGCGAGGCGGGCGCCACGGTGACGGACGCCGCCGGGGCGGCCTGGACGGCCGGCTCCGACGGCTTCCTCGCCGCCGCGCCCGGGCTGCACGCCCGGGCGCTGGAGGTGCTGCGGACGGTGCGGTGATCAGCCCGCCGGTCCGGGCTCCGGCTCCGGCTCGGGTCGCGGTTCGAGTTCCGGTTGGGGTCGCGGTTCGGGTCGCGGTTCGGGTTCCGGTTGGGATCGCGGGCCGGATCCCGGTTCGGGTCGCGGGCCGAGTCCGAAGAGGGCAGCCGCGTTGTCGTGGCAGACCGCCCGCAGCCACTCCTCCCCCAGCCCCAGCCCGGCCAGCGCCTCCAGCTGGTGGACGTACCGGTAGGGGATGTTGGGGAAGTCGCTGCCGAGCAGGACGCGCTCCCGCAGCCCGCGCAGGCGCGGCAGTTCCGCACGCGGGAACGGGACGTCGGCCTCGGCGAAGTCGGTGAACGCGATGGTGGTGTCCAGTCGGACGGCCGGGTGGCGCTCGGCCAGGTCCAGGAAGTCGCGGTACTCGGGCATCCCGAGGTGGGCGACCACCAGGACCAGGCCGGGGTGCCGCTCCAGCACCGCGCCGATCGGGCCGGGGCCGGTGAACTTGCCCGGCACCGGCCCGGACCCGCAGTGGGTGACCACCGGGGTGCCGGTCTCGGCGAGCAGCCCCCAGACCCCGTCCAGCAGCGGGTCCGCCGGGTCGTAGCCGCCGACCTGGAGGTGCGCCTTGAACACCCGGGCGCCGTCCTCGATCGCCCGGGCCACGTAGTCGGGCGCCCCGGGCTCGGGGAAGAAGGTCGCGGTGTGCAGGCACTCCGGGGTGCGGGCGGCGAAGTCGGCGGCCCAGCCGTTCAGCCAGCCGGCCATGCCGGGCTTGTGCGGGTAGAGCATGGACGTGAACGCCCGGACGCCGAAGTCCCGCAGCCGCCGGACCCGTTGCTCCTCGGCCTCGCGGTAGGTGATCGGCCACGGGCGGTTCACCAGCGGGCCGGCCGCGTCGAAGTACGCCCACACCTTGTCGAGGACGTTCTTCGGCATGAAGTGGGTGTGCACGTCGATCAGCCCCGGCAGGCCGAGGTCCCGCCAGAACGCCCGGACGCCGTCCACCTCCCGCTCGCCGTCCGCCTCCCGGTCGCTCACGCGATCACCGGGCGGGCGCGGTCGATGATCGCCCCGGTGTCGACGCCGGACGGCAGGGTGCCGAAGGCCGCGCCGTGGTCGCCGCCGAGCCGGCTCGCGCAGAACGCGTCGGCCACCGCCGGGCTGCCGTACCGGACCAGCAGCGAGCCCTGGAGGGCCAGCGCCATCGACTCGACCAGCCGGCGGGTGCGGTACTCCAGGTCCCCCGGGTCGGTCAGCTCCTTGCGCAGCGCGGCGACGGCCGCGTCCAGCCGGCGGTCCGCGCCGGCGGCGGCGTCGAGTTCGCCGAGGAAGGCCTCGACGGTCTCCGGGCGCTTGGCCATGGCGCGCAGCGCGTCCAGGGCGGCGACGTTGCCGGAGCCCTCCCAGATCGACACCAGCGGCGCCTCCCGGTAGAGCCGGGGCATCCCGGACTCCTCCACGTAGCCGTTGCCGCCCAGGCACTCCAGCGCCTCGGCGGCGTGCGCCGGACCGCGCTTGCACACCCAGTACTTGGCCACCGCGAGGCCCAACCGCCGGACCAGCGCGTCGGTTTCGTCGCCGGCCAGGGCGCGGTCGGTGGCCCGGGCGAGCCGCATCGCGACGATCGTGGCCGCCTCGGACTCCACCACCAGGTCGGCGAGCACGTTGCGCATCAGCGGCTGGTCGACCAGCGCCTTGCCGAACGCCCGCCGGTGCAGGGCGTGGTGCACCGCCCGGGTCGCGCCGTAGCGCATGCCGGAGGCCGCGCCGACGGTGCAGTCCAGGCGGGTCATGTTGACCATCTCGATGATGGTCGGGACGCCCCGGCCCTCCTCGCCGACCAGCCAGCCCACCGCGCCGTCGTACTCCAGCTCGGCGGAGGCGTTGGACTTGTTGCCGAGCTTGTCCTTGAGCCGCATCAGCTGCAGGCGGTTGCGGCCGCCGTCCGGCAGGACGCGCGGCAGCACGAAGCAGCTGAGGCCGCCCGGGGCCTGGGCGAGGGTCAGGAAGAGGTCGGACATCGGCGCCGAGGTGAACCACTTGTGGCCGGTGAGCCGGTAGGTGCCGTCGGCGTGCGGGGTGGCGGTGGTGGTGTTGGTGCGGACGTCCGAGCCGCCCTGCTTCTCGGTCATCGACATGCCGGCGATCAGCCCGCGCTTGGTACGCGGCTCGCGCAGCCCGTAGTCGTACTCCCGGGCGGCCAGCAGCGGCTCCAACTCGGCGGCCAGGGCCGGGTTGGCGCGCAGGGCCGGGACGGCGGCGTAGGTCATCGAGATCGGGCAGGTGTGGCCGGCCTCGACCTGGCCCCAGACGAAGAACCGGGCGGCGCGGGCGGAGTGGGCACCGGGGCGCTCGTCGCGCCAGGGGGCGGCGTGCAGGCCGTACCCGACGGCGGTGCGCATCAGCTCGTGCCAGGCCGGGTGGAACTCGACCTCGTCGATCCGGTGGCCGAAGCGGTCGTGGGTGCGCAGCACCGGCGGGTTCTCGTTGGCCAGCCGGGCCCACTCGGCGGCCTGCTCGGAACCGGCCAGCCGGCCCAGCTCGCGCAGCTCGGGCTCGGCCCAGCCGGCGTCGGCCCGCCGGAGGGCGGCGAGCAGGGTGGGGTCGGCGGCGGTGTCGTGTCCGTACGGCAGGGGCACCTGGTTGGTGACCTCATGCGTCGCTGTCATCGCGTCCTCCCAGGGCACGCAGGGTGAAGGAGACCAGGGCGGGGACCACCGTGGTCTTGTCGCTCTCTTCGGGCTCGGCGGTTCCGGTCTCGGCTGCTCCGGGTGCGGCAGCTCCGGGTGCGGCTTGACCGGGTGCGGCGGCGAGCGGGCCGGCCAGGGCCTCGCCGACCGCGCCGACCAGGGCGGCGGCGGTCAGCACCGGGTCCTGCTCGGGCAGTTCGCCGCTCGCCACGGCGGCGGCGATCTCGGTGGCGATCACGTCCCGGAACGCCCGCCGGAACACCAGGCGCTCCTCGTCCACGACCGCGTCGGCCGGCTCGACCAGCAGCGCGTACGCCAGCCGGGGCGCGCGCAGGGCGCGGGCGGCGAAGGTCTCGACCACGG
>NZ_JBHVET010000288.1:0-9711 GCF_042802135.1 Kitasatospora sp. NPDC057512 | reverse complement strand
GGCTCGGTGAATCAGTGGTCGCCGGTGCGGCGGCCGCGGGTTCAGCCGATGTTGGCGCACTCGTTGCCGAACGCCGGGTTCAGCAGGGCGATGATGTTGATGGTGTTGCCGCACAGGTTGATCGGGAGGTGGATCGGCACCTGGATCTGGTTGCCGGAGAGCACGCCGGGGGAGTTGGCGGCGACGCCCTCGGCGCCCGCGCTGGCGGCCGCACCGCCGGCGGCGCCGAGCACCAGGCCGCTGGCGGCCAGCGACAGGACGGCGGCCTTCTTGAAGTTGCGCATGTCATTCCTCCGATTTCTGCCCGACGGAAGGGAAATGTCGGGAGTCGGGCGAGCACGAATACTCACCCGAAGGCTGTAGGGATTTCCGTGATTGTCACTCGGGCGGCGCACGCCGGCGTGTTCCGCCCATGGCTCGGGCGTGGCCGTGGCCGCCGTGTCGCGGTGCCCCGCGAAACGATTCCCGCACGGCCGGGAAAGGCTTCGGACAAAGGCGCGACGGTTGGAATTCCGGTCAGGCGTTCCGGCACGGATTGCCGGACGCCGGGTAGGGGAGGCCCGCCGCGCCGACCGGGCCGCCGGTGGCCGCGATGCCGACGACGGCGTGGGCGTGCTTGCGCATGGGCGGTATCTCGATTCGTGCGTGGGGGCCGGTGGAGACCGGGTTCCGTCAGGGAGAACGAGGCACCGCGGACGGGGAAACGGTCGGGCCCTCCGATCACCCGAATGCCCGGTCCGCGACGCCGTTGCGCCGGATGGGTGACAGTGCGGGGAGCGTCGCAACCGGTCCCGTGGGGTCTCGTTCTAGATGTCGCACTCCCCGTGCATATCTGTCGAACAGTCAGGAGGCTCGTATGAGCATCAAGAAGACCGCCGCCGTCGGCGCGGCCGTGGTGGGCATCGTGGCCACCGGCGCCGGTACCGCGATGGCCAGCGCCGGCGCTCAGGGCGTCGCCGCCAACTCCCCCGGTGTCATCTCGGGCAACCAGATCCAGGTGCCGATCCACCTCCCGGTGAACGTCTGCGGCAACACCATCGACATCATCGGCCTGCTGAACCCGTCCTTCGGCAACAAGTGCGCCAACGTGGGCTGAGCCCGCACCCGGTTCGGCCGGTGCGAGCCGCCGTTCCGCGCTTCCCTCCTGGGGCGTGGGGCGGCGGCTCTTCGTCGTGCCGGAAACGCGACGCACCGTCAGTTCCCGGCGGTGTCACAAGCCTTGTTGCGTTACTTGTCAGTACCTAGAATGCGAGACCTGCTCACCTTTCCTGCCCCTCTCTTGCTCCGCGCCGCTCGGCGCCCCGCCCGGGCGGCCCCCACCCCCGCAAGGAGTCGCGTGTGACCAGGTCCCCACGGTCGGCGGCGCGGCGCACGCGCACCGGATCCTCCCGGTGCGCCGCACTGCTCGCCACCGGAACCCTCCTCGCCACCCTCGGCCTGGCCGGCGCCCCCGCCGCCCTGGCCGACCCCGCCCCGGCCGCGCCCGCGGCCACCCGTCCGGCCGCGGTCGTCGCCCTCGGCGACAGCGCCATCTCCGGGGAGGGCGCCGGCACCGACACCAACGACGGCTACTTCCCGGAGACGGACAGCCCCACCAACTACTGCCACCGCCACCCCAAGTCGGAGATCTTCGTCACCGACATCCCCGGGGTCACCCCGATCGACCTCGCCTGCTCCGGCGCCCAGACCGGCGACCTGGTCAGCGACCCGGAGCTGGCGAAGGTCACCGGCCCCGGCAGCGGCGACTTCGGCGAGCCAAAGCAGGACGTCAAGCTGGCCGACACGGCGGCCAGGTACGACGTCAAGATGGTCGTCGTCACGATCGGCGCCAACGACGACTTCGACTTCAGCGGCATCATGATGCACTGCCTCGCGCAGTACTTCCCGATCCCCAAGGACCAGGGCTGCCGGGACACCATCGGCAGCGACGAGATCCGCCGGCGGGCCAAGGGCGTCCAGCCCAAGGTGGTCGCGGCGCTCCAGAACATCCGTCAGACCATGCGCCGGGCCGGCTACGCCGACTCCTCGTACCAGCTGGTCTACCAGTCGTACTTCAACCCGATCACCCCGGACATCCGGCGCAACGACTACCTCGGCAAGGTCGCCGACGGCTGCCCGGCCTTCCCCGAGGACCTCGCCTGGGGCCACAACTGGGTGGTGCCGACGCTCAGCGACGCGCTGCGCGGCGCCGCCGAGCAGGTGCCCGGCGTCAGGTACCTCGACCAGCGGCGGGTCGCCTTCGGCCACGAGGTCTGCGCGGAGTGGACGAGCTCCCCGTACGAGTACACCAACGGGGACGTCATCAACCTCTCCGAGTGGGTGCGCAACGGCTGCGACTCGCAGATCGGCATCCCCGGGCTGTGCATGAACATGGTCCGCCAGTCGTACCACCTGCGGGTGGCCGGCTACCGCGGCGAGGGCGTCTGCCTCGGCCAGTTCTACGCCCGGCCCGAGCTGGCGCAGGCGTACTGCACCCTCAACCAGCAGAACACCACCTCGATCCAGCCGCTCACGCCCGGACAGCCGTTCGGCGACGTCCCCGAGGACGGCGCCTGGTACCAGCTGACCAACGCGGCCAGCGGCAACGCGCTCGACCTCACCGGCGGCGGCAGCTACGGCGACTCGACCAACGGCCGGGCCGCGATCACCTATCCGGCCACCGGCGGGCTCAACCAGTCCTTCGTCCTGGAGGCCAAGGCCGGCGGCAGCTACGAGCTCGACTTCAGCGGCAACCGGAACATGTGCCTGGACGCCAACGCCGCCTCCACCGCCCCCGGCACCCGGATCCAGCAGTGGGGCTGCACCGGCGGCGGCAATCAGCACTGGGTGTTCAAGCCGGCCGGCGACGGCCGCTACAAGATCGCCGACTCCCAGGACCAGGGCAAGGTCCTGGCCGCCGGCGCCACCCTCGACGCCAAGGGCAACCCGTACGTCGAACTCGCCACCGACACCGGCGCCGCCAACCAGCTCTGGCAGCTCACCAAGCTCGGCATCGTCTACGTCCACGGCTGATCCGCCCCGCCCGCTCCGCCGCCGCCCCCGCCCGGGCGGCGGCGCTGTGGTGCCCGGCCCGGGTGGCGTGGTGCCGTGCGGTGGTCCGGAGGGCGCCAGGGGCCGTCGGTTCGGGGGCGTGCCGTAGGCTCACGGGAAAATTGTTGCGCCGGAGCCGCGCGGACCACGAGCGGGGCGGGGAGTACCCAGACCAGATGAGCACGGCATCGAGCACCGAGTCGTCCAGCACCCAGCCCGGAGCGCCCGAGGCGGCGCCCGCGGAGGACTCCGAGGAACGGACGGGCCGGGCGTCCGGGCGGTTCGGGGCACTGGTGGACCGCTTCGCGCCCGCGCTGGGCGCGTACGCGGTGGTCAAGGCCATCGGCCTGACCGTCTTCCTGCTGCTGCTCTCGCACACCGGCGACTACCTGAAGAAGCAGCCGGGCCGCGGCGGCGGCGCCCACGCCTGGGACGTGCTGGGCACCTGGGACGGCATCTGGTACCAGCGGATCGCCGAGAACGGGTACGACCCGCAGCTGATCCCGCTGCACGGCTTCCCGCTGGCCACCTACTACGAGAACTCGGCCGCCTTCTTCCCGCTCTACCCCTGGCTGATGCGGCTGGTCGGCGCCGTCACCGGGCTCGGCCCGTACGGCTCCGGGATCGTCGTCTCGGTGCTCGCCTCGCTGTTCGCGGCGGCCGGGATCTTCGCGGTGGCCGAGCGGCTCGGCGGCTTCCGGGCGGGTGTGATCGCCGCGGTGCTCTGGGGCCTGTTCCCGGGCTCCGGCGTGGAGTGGGCGGTCTACTCGGACTCGCTGTTCGTCGCGCTGTCCGCCTGGGCCTGCTACTGCGTGATGACCCGCCGCTGGCTCGCGGCCGGCCTGCTGGCGCTGGTGGCGGGCCTCAACCGGCCGACCGCCGCCGCGCTGATCGCCGCCGTCTCGATCGCCGCGCTGGTCGCGCTGGTCCGCCGCACCGACGGGGTGGCCCGCCCGCTGACCGCGATGCTGATCACCCCGTGGGGCCTGATCGGCTACGTCGCCTGGGTCGGCTGGAAGATGGGCGACTGGGGCGGCTACTTCAAGCTCCAGCAGGGCGCCTGGAACCGCTACTTCGACGGCGGCGCCTCCACCCTGCGCACGATCATGGACGTGATCACCGGCCACTGGGACTTCTGGCAGTCCAACCCCGTCCCGGACCTGATCGCGATCGCCCTGCTGATCGCCCTGCCGGGCCTGCTGGTGCTGCTCTGGCGCACCCGGCCGCCGCTGGTGCTGTGGGTCTACACCGCGCTCACCATCATCACCGCGCTGAGCAGCAACCAGATCTTCGGCAACATCTCGCGCTACCTGCTGCCCGCCTTCCCGCTCTGCATCGGCCTGGCGGTGGCGCTGCGCAAGCTGCGGACCTCCTCGTTGGCGGGGCTGCTGGCCATGCCGGTCCTCGCGGCGGGCTGGTACGCGGGCTATGCGCTGTTCGAGTTGGGCATCCCGTAGACCCGGCGTTGGTTGGCAACGGGATCATCCGGCAGCAGACGGGCCGTTGCTAACCTCGGACGTATGACGACGACCCCGCCGCCCGTGCGCCAGATCCGCGACATCTCCGGGCTGATGGACCACGCGAGCCACGTGCTGGCCACCCGGATGGCGGCCGCCTTCACCGAGCTCGGGATCACCCCGCGCGCCTACTGCGTGCTGTTCCACGCGCAGGAGGCCGAGCGCACCCAGATCCAGCTGGCCGAGCTGGCGGACCTGGACAAGACGACCATGGTGGTCACCGTCGACGAGCTGGAGAAGGCGGGCCTGGCCGAGCGCCGCCCGTCCGCGACCGACCGGCGGGCCCGGATCGTCTCGGTCACCGAGGCGGGCGAGCGGGCCGTGGTGCAGGGCACCGCGATCGCCGACCGGGTGCACCGCGAGCTGCTGGAGTCGCTGCCGCAGCCCGAGCGCGAGGTGTTCGTCTCGGCCCTGACGCACTTGGTGGAGGGCCACCTCGCGGAGCCCGTCGAGGTCGAACGCACCGTCCGCCGCGCCCGCCGCTCCCGGGGCTGACCATCGGCCGTCCACATTGCTCCCGAGATAGATAGTCCCGAACAAAACGATCTGATAGCGTCCTTCCCGGTACTCGACGAACCGGGAGAACCGCCATGACCACGCATGCCCCGGCCGCGCCCCAGACTGCTTCCGCGGCCCCCGACCCCGCCTCCGCCCGCTCCCGCGCCCTCGCCCTCGCGGTGCTCTGCGCGGGAATGCTGATGATCGTCCTGGACGGCTCGATCGTCACCGTGGCGCTCCCCGCGATCCAGGACGACCTGCACTTCTCGCCCGCCGACCTCACCTGGACGGTCAACGCCTACCTGATCGCCTTCGGCGGCCTGCTCCTGCTGGCCGGCCGGCTCGGCGACCTGGTCGGCCGCAAGCGGGTGTTCGTCGCCGGGCTCACCCTCTTCACCGCCGCCTCGCTGCTCTGCGCCGTCGCCACCGGGCAGCAGATGCTGATCGCCGCCCGCTTCCTCCAGGGCGTCGGCGGCGCGATGGCCTCCGCGGTCAGCCTCGGCATGATCGTCACGCTCTTCCCCGAGCCGGCCGAACGGGGCCGGGCGATCGGCGCGTTCAGCTTCGTCGGCGCGGCCGGCGCCTCGATCGGCCAGGTCCTCGGCGGGGTGCTCACCCAGGCCCTCGGCTGGCACTGGATCTTCCTGATCAACCTGCCGCTGGGCCTGGCCGCCGTCCTGCTGTCCCTGCGGCTGCTGGAGCCCGAGCGCGGCCCCGGCCTGCGGGCCGGCGCCGACGTCCTCGGCGCCGTCCTGGTCACCGCCGCCCTGATGCTCGGCATCTACGCCATCGTCGGCACCGGCGAGCACGGCTGGGCCTCGGCCCGCACCCTCGGCCTCGGCGCGCTCTCGCTCGCCCTGCTGGCCGGCTTCCTGCTCCGGCAGGCCCGGGCCGCCCAACCCCTGCTCCCGCTGCGGATGTTCCGCTCGCGCAACGTCTCCGGCGCCAACGCGGTGCAGGTGCTGACCATCTCCGGGATGTTCGGCTTCCAGATCATGGTCGCGCTCTACATGCAGCAGGTCCTCGGCTACGGCGCCGCCGCCACGGGCCTGGCGATGCTGCCGGCGGCGGCCGCCATCGGCGCGGTGTCGCTGCTGCTCTCGGCCCGGCTGAGCGCCCGGTTCGGCGAGCGGGCCGTGCTGCTCGCGGGGCTCGCCATGCTGCTCGCCGCGCTCGGCCTGCTGGTCCGGCTGCCCTCCGACGCCGACTACGTCGTCCACCTGCTGCCGACCATGCTGCTGATCGCCGGTGGCGGCCTGGTGCTGTCCACGCTCGCGGTCCTCGGCATGTCGGACGCCGGACCGCAGGACGCGGGCACCGCCTCCGGCCTGTTCAACACCGCCCAGCAGGTCGGCGGCGCGCTCGGGGTCGCCGTCCTCACCACCCTCGCGAGCGGCCGCACCGCCGCCCTGGCCGCGGCCGGGCACCCCGCCGCGGACGCGCTGGCCGGCGGCTTCCGGCTCGCCTTCGCGGTGGCCGCGGGCCTGCTGGCGGTGGCCCTGCTGCTCGCCGCCACCGTCCTGCGGCCGACCGGGCGTCGGAACTGACGGTCCGTCAACTCGCTTGAATCCAAGCTGTGTTCGAACAAATCACCCCGAGGCCCGGCCCGCTGTTCGAACGCGGGCCGGGCGTCGGGGTGCTACGGCCAGACCAGGCAGTACAGCTGGTGCCCGGCCTCGTGCAGCCGGTTGGCGAAGTCCTGCCACTCGTGCAGCATGCTGTAGATCACGAAGGCGTCCCGCGGTCCGCGCCGGTCCGGCACGGTGGACCAGATGAAGGCGGCGGCGCCGAGCTCGGTCTCGTCGGCCTTGCGCAGCGGCTCGACGACGTTGTGGGGGAGCTGGACGACGGCGTAGTCGGGGTGCAGGACCACCAGTTCCAGCGGCGGCACCTGGTGCAGCGGGACGCCCTGGATGCCGGTGAGCACCATGGCGCTCATCGTCTCCGGTTTGATCTTGGTGGAGAGGTGGCCGGTGGGGGAGCCGCTGGTCTCCATCAGGTCGCCGAGGCGGCCCAACGCACCGAGCTCGCCGGCCTCCAGGCCGAGTCCGCCCGGCCCGAGGGCGGTGGGGACTCTGGCGGCCGTCGCGCGGTCCGGGGCTCCGAAGTACTTGTAGGTCACCCCCACGCGTCCCTCACCCCGCCTCTCACCGCCGCGACGACCACGACCCGTACCCGCTCCCGTACCCCCGCGTGCGGTCTCGGCGGGCCTGCGGGAGCCCCCCGCGGCCTCGTCGTAACCGTCCTGCGCCTCGGACACTCGGACCATCCTCACCGGAATTCGCCGGAATCGACAGACCCCCGCACGTCCGGCGCCCACCGGACGTGCTCCTTACCCGTCATGCGCCGCCGTACCCATTCGCGGTACGCGGCAGTCCTCTCCACACCCCTGCACACGAACCGGAGCTCCTGTGCACTCTGTGTACACAGTCTGACTGGTCCCCGGTCCGGTGAAGTCAGCGGCCCCTGCTGTACGGACAACCGTACAGACAACGGTGCCCGGATCATCGTTCCAGATGATCGGGTCGGACATGCAGAGCGTGAGGACACGATTTGAGACCATGTCTTTTGTGAGCTACCCCTACGAAGCCCCCCAGTCCCAGTCGCTGTTCGACCGCGCCTCCGTGGTGACGCCCGGCGGCGTCAACTCCCCGGTGCGCGCCTTCCGCGCGGTCGGCGGCACGCCGCGCTTCATGGTGTCCGGCACCGGTCCCTACCTCACCGACGCCGACGGCCGCGAGTACGTCGACCTGGTGTGCTCGTGGGGTCCGATGATCCTCGGCCACGCGCACCCCGCGGTGATCGACGCCGTCCAGCGGGCCGTCTCCCGCGGCACCTCCTTCGGCACCCCCGGCGAGGGCGAGGTCGAGCTGGCCGAGGAGATCGTCGCCCGGGTCGCCCCGGTCGAGCAGGTCCGCCTGGTCTCCTCCGGCACCGAGGCCACCATGTCCGCGATCCGGCTGGCCCGCGGCTTCACCGGCCGGGCGAAGGTGGTGAAGTTCGCCGGCTGCTACCACGGTCACGTGGACGCGCTGCTGGCCGCCGCCGGTTCCGGCGTGGCCACCTTCGGCCTGCCGGACACCCCGGGCGTCACCGGCGCCCAGGCCGGCGACACCATCGTGCTGCCGTACAACGACCTGGCCGCCGTGGAGCAGGCGTTCGCCGCCCACCCGGGCGAGATCGCCTGCGTGATCACCGAGGCCTCGCCCGGCAACATGGGCGTCGTCCCGCCGCTGCCCGGCTTCAACGGCGGCCTGGCCCGGCTCTGCCGGGAGAACGGCGCGCTGTTCATCTCCGACGAGGTGATGACCGGCTTCCGCGTCTCCAAGGCCGGCTGGTACGGCCTGGAGGCGGCGAACGAGGGCTGGGCGCCGGACCTGCTGACCTTCGGCAAGGTCATGGGCGGCGGCTTCCCGGCCGCGGCCTTCGGCGGCCGCGCCGACGTGATGGCGCACCTGGCCCCGGCCGGCCCGGTCTACCAGGCGGGCACCCTGTCCGGGAACCCGGTCGCCACCGCGGCGGGCCTGGCCCAGCTGCGCGGCTGCACCGACGAGGCGTACGCGACGGTGGACAAGGTCGCCGCCGAGGTCTCCGGCCTGGTCGCCGACGCGCTCGCCAAGGAGGGCGTGGCGCACCGGCTGCAGACCGCCGGGAACATGTTCTCGGTGTTCTTCACCGAGGCCCCGGTCACCAACTACGACGAGGCCAGGACCCAGGAGGCGTACCGTTTCACCGCCTTCTTCCACGCGATGCTGGCCGAGGGCGTCTACCTGCCGCCGTCCGCCTTCGAGTCCTGGTTCGTCTCGGCGGCCCACGACGAGCGGGCGATCGAGCGGATCGCCGCCGCCCTGCCGGCCGCCGCGCGCGCCGCTGCCGCCGCCGCCACGGCCTGACCGCCGCGGCCCGTACCCGATTCCCAGGAGTAGTCGAGAAGTGAGCGCCAAAGAGATCACCGTCGTCCACGTGATGCGGCACGGCGAGGTGCACAACCCGGAGGGCGTCCTGTACGGGCGCCTGCCGGACTACCACCTGTCCGAGCTGGGCCGGAAGATGGCCGAGCGGGTCGCCGAGGACCTGGCCGACCGGGACGTCACCCATGTGGTGGCCTCCCCGCTGGAGCGGGCCCAGGAGACCGCCGCGCCGATCGCCGAGGCGCACGGCCTGGACATCGCGGTGGACGCGCGGCTGATCGAGGCGGAGAACGTCTTCGAGGGCAAGACCTTCGGGGTCGGCGACGGTTCGCTGCGGAACCCGGGCTACTGGAAGTACCTCACCAACCCGTTCAAGCCGTCCTGGGGCGAGCCGTACCTCGACCAGGCGGTGCGGATGATGGGCGCGATCGGCGCGGCCCGGGACGCCGCGCGCGGTCACGAGGCGGTCTGCGTCAGCCACCAGCTGCCGATCTGGATCCTCCGCTCCTTCGCCGAGCGCCGCCGGCTCTGGCACGACCCGCGCAACCGGCAGTGCTCGCTGGCCTCGCTGACCAGCTTCACCTTCGAGGGCGACCGGATCGTCTCGGTCGGCTACCGCGAGCCGGCCCGCGACCTGCTGCCCGCGCACCTGGTGGGCAAGGGCCGCAAGGGCGACAAGCCGGTGGGCAAGAGCTTCGGCGCCTAGCCTCCCGTAAGCGGCGTGTAAGTATGACTTCGGGTCACCCGGCACGTGC
>NZ_JBHVET010000287.1:0-9714 GCF_042802135.1 Kitasatospora sp. NPDC057512 | reverse complement strand
GGGCCGGGGCCGTCCGGCTGAGTAGGCTCGGGCGGGTGAGCACCCCACACCCCTTCCCCGACCTGCGCGGCGCCGCCACCGGCGTCGGTTCGCTGCCCGGCACCGACGCCCGGGAGGCCGCCAAGACCTCCACCGGGGCACTGGAGCACCTGCCGTTCCTGCCCGAGCTGCCCGCGCGCGGGCCGGGCGCGGACATGATCGGCCGCGGCGCCGGCCTGCTGGTCGAGCTGTTCGCCCAGACCGAGCCGAGCGGCTGGCGGTTCACCGACCGGCCCGGCCGGGACACCCGGCGCGCCCACTCCTGGCTCGGCGAGGACCTGGACGCGCTGGAGGAGTTCACCCAGGGCTACCAGGGCGCGCTCAAGGTCCAGGCCGTCGGCCCCTGGACGCTGGCGGCGAACATCGAGCTCAAGCACGGGGAGAAGGCGCTCTCCGACCCCGGCGCCTGCCGGGACATCGCCGGCTCGCTGACCGAGGGCCTGCGCCGCCACCTCGCGGACGTCCGCCGGAGGGTGCCGGGCGCCGAGGTGGTCCTCCAGCTCGACGAGCCCTCGCTGCCGGCCGTGCTGGCCGGGTCGGTGAAGACCGCCAGCGGATTCCAGCGGCTGCGCTCCGTCGACCGGCAGGTCGCCGAGGAGGTGCTGCGCGAGGTGGTCGGGAGTCTGGACGCGCCGGTCGTCGTGCACTCCTGCGCGCCGGACGTCCCGGTCCCGCTGCTGCGCCGGGCCGGGGTCGCCGGGATCTCGCTCGACTTCTCCCTCCTCACCGAGCGCCAGGACGACGACCTCGGCGAGGCGGTGGAGGGCGGCACGGTGATCCTCGCTGGTGTCGTCCCCGCCACTGACCAGGCAGTGTCCGACCCTGCCGGTAGTGTCCAGGGTGTCAGGACCTTGTGGCGCAGGCTCGGGTTCGCCCCGGAGCTGCTGGGCCGTCGCGTGCTGGTGACGCCGACCTGCGGGCTGGCCGGGGCCTCCCCGGCGTACGCGCGCAGGGCGCTGTCGTCCGCGGCGCGGGCGGCGCAGAGCCTGGTGGACAACCCGGAATGAGAACGTAGGAGGGCTTGCGGTGACGGCTGTCGAGGGCTGGGAGGACGTTCCGGCGGAGGTGCGCAGGCGGCACGCCGAGCTGGCGGCGGAGATCACCGACCACCGGGCCCGGTACTACGAGCAGGACGCGCCGGTCGTCAGCGACGCCGAGTTCGACGCGCTGATGCGGGAGCTGGAGGGGATCGAGGCCGAGCACCCGGCCCTGGTCACCCCGGACTCGCCGACGCAGCGGGTCGGCGGCGCCCCCACCGTGCTGTTCGCCGAGGTCGAGCACCGCGAGCGGCTGCTCAGCCTGGACAACGCGATGGACGACGAGGAGCTGGCGGCCTGGGCCGAGCGGGTCGCCACCGAGCTGCACGGCATCGACTACCACTACCTGTGCGAGCTGAAGGTGGACGGCCTGGCCGTCAACCTCACCTACGAGAACGGCCAGTTGACGCAGGCGGCGACGCGCGGCGACGGCCGGGTCGGCGAGGACATCACCGCGAACGTCCGCACCATCAAGGAGATCCCGCACCGGCTCAGGGGCGAGAACGTCCCGGAGCTGGTGGAGATCCGCGGCGAGGTGTACTTCCCGACGGAGGAGTTCGACGCGCTCAACGCCTCCTTCGCGGAGGAGAACGAGCGCCGCCGGCAGGAGAACGAGGAGCGCGCCAAGGAGGGCAAGCGGCCCCGGGCGATGATCCGGCTGTTCATGAACCCCCGCAACGCCGCCGCCGGTTCGCTGCGCCAGAAGGACCCGCACGTCACCGCCTCCCGCCCGCTGCACATGGTGGTGCACGGCATCGGCGCCCGGGTCGGCTTCGACATCGACAACCAGTCGCACGCCTACCGGCTGCTGCACGACTGGGGTCTGCCCACCGCCCGGCACAACAGGGTGGTGGGGACGCTCGCCGAGGTGCGGGCGTTCATCAAGCACTTCGGCGAGCAGCGGCACTCGGTCGAGCACGAGATCGACGGCGTCGTGGTGAAGGTGGACGAGATCGCCCTGCAGGGCCGGCTCGGCGCCACCTCCAAGTCCCCGCGCTGGGCGATCGCCTGGAAGTACCCGCCGGAGGAGGTCACCGGCCGGCTGGCGGAGATCAAGGTCGGCATCGGCCGCACCGGCCGGGCCACGCCGTACGCGGTGCTGGCCGAGCCGGTGAAGGTGGCCGGCTCGATGGTGCAGTACGCGACGCTGCACAACCAGGAGATCGTCAAGGCCAAGGACGTGCTGCTCGGGGACACCGTGGTGCTGCGCAAGGCGGGCGACGTCATCCCGGAGATCCTCGGCCCGGTGTACGACCTGCGGGACGGCACCGAGCAGGCCTTCGTGATGCCCTCGCACTGCCCGGAGTGCGGCAGCGAGCTGCGGCCGATGGCCGAGGGGGACATCGATCTGCGCTGCCCGAACGCGGAGCGCTGCCCGGCCCAGATCCGGGAGCGGATCGCCTTCCTCGGCGGGCGGCAGTGCCTGGACGTGGAGGGGCTGGGCTACGTCGCGGCGACCGCCCTGACCCAGCCGCTGGAGCCGGCCGAGGCGCCGGTGCGCAACGAGGCCGACATCTTCCGGCTGACGCGGGAGAAGCTGCTGCCGATCAAGGTGCTGGTCCGGGATCCGAAGACGGGCATGCCGAAGCTGGACGACAGGACGGGCAAGGAGAAGGAGGTCTTCTTCTTCGCCACCACCAAGGGCGAGCCGAAGAAGTCGCTCCAGGCCCTGATCGACAACCTGGAGGCGGCGAAGCAGCGGCCGCTGTGGCGGTTCGTCAACGGTCTGTCGATCCGGCACGTCGGTCCGGTCGCCGCGCAGGCGCTGGCCCGGGAGTTCCGCGACCTGACGAAGATCTTCGAGGCGAGCGAGGAGCAGCTGGCGGCCGTCGAGGGGGTCGGCCCGACGATCGCCCGCTCGATCCAGGAGTGGTACGCGGAGGAGTGGCACCGGGAGGTCCTCCGGAACTGGGAGGCGGACGGCGTCCGCTTCACCGAGGAGTTCGCGGACGAGGAGGAGGCGGAGCGCCCGCTGGAGGGGCTGACCGTGGTGGTGACGGGCACGCTGGCCGGCCACACCCGGGACGGCGCCAAGGAGGCGCTGACCTCGCGCGGAGCGAAGGTGACCGGTTCGGTTTCGAAAAAGACCGATTTTGTGGTCGCTGGTGACAACCCCGGGTCCAAGTACGACAAGGCTGTTCAGCTCGGCCTGCCGGTCCTGGACGACGCCGGGTTCGCCGTCCTGCTCGCCGACGGGCCCTCCGCCGCCCGCGTCCACCTGGGGCTTCCGGAGCCGGAGGGGGCCGGGGAGGCGACCGAGGAGCCCGTCGAGGACTGATCCGGAGCCGCCCCGATCGGCTGATGACCGGATCGGTGTTGTTATCGTCCTGATGCAACGTCACCGGGTGCCGCACCGTGAAAGCGGGCATTGTGTCACTGTGCGGCACCCGGGCGCGGTGGCGCGTTTCCGGTTGTCCGAAAGTCTGCCCACCGGGTGGACCCCGGCATACCCTGGAGCGCAACAGAGTGTCAGCAGGGGTGGGGGCACCGGCTGGGCCGGAGTTCCACGGGGTCGCTCCATGCCCGGCAGCTGTCGGTACCGGCACGGTGCCTCACCGTAAGGCGGCCTGACGGGGCGGGCCCGACGGAGGACAGGGCTTATGGATCGTACGACCGGCGGTGCGCCCACACGCCCGCCGCAGGGGGTGGCGGGTGCGGTCCTGCTGCTCGGCGTGCTGCTGGCCGGAGCCGCGCCGCTCATCCCGCTGGCCGTCCTGGTCTACCGCTACGAACCCGAGTTGCTGCCGCTGTTCGCCGTGCCCCTGGCGGTGCTGGTGGCGGCCTGGCGGATCGCCCGGGACCGCGCCCGCGACCAGCTGACCGACCCGCTGACGGATCTGCCCAACCGTCAGGCCCTGCTGCTGGCCGCCCAGGAGGCGATTGCGGAGTGTGAGCAGGGCTACAGCGTCGGTCTCATCCTGCTCGACCTCGATCGCTTCCGATCGCTCAACGACACACTCGGTCATACGGCCGGTGACCGGCTGCTGGTTCACATCGCCCGCCGGCTGCACCGGGCCCTGCGCTCCGGCGGCCCGGCCGGCAGCGCCACCCGGGAGTCCATCGACGACGTCTTCGCCGGCCTGCCCCGGCACTACCGCCGCGGCCGCCCCATGGTGGCCCGGATGGGCGGCGACGAGTTCGCCGTCCTGCTGCCCGGCATCAACTGCCCGGACAGCCTGGAGCGGGTCGCCAAGGCGCTGATCGCCGAACTGGCCGCCCCGATCCGGCTGGACGGGCTGCTGCTCGTCCTGGAGGCCAGCGGCGGCGTCTGCGTCTACCCGCAGCACGCCCAGGACGCCGAGTCGCTGCTGCGCCGGGCCGACGTCGCGATGGGCCACGCCCAGCGCGGCTGCTGCGGGGTCGCCCAGTACGACGAGACCCAGGACGCCGACACGCCGTACCGGATCGGGCTGTTGGGCGACCTGCGCCGGGCGCTGGAGACCGGCGAGGTGCAACTGCACTACCAGCCGAAGGTGGCCTTCGACGGCCGGGTGGTCGGCCTGGAGGCGCTGCTGCGCTGGGAGCGGCCCGGCCAGGGGAAGGTCTCGCCGGACGAGTTCGTCGGGCTCGCCGAGTCCAGCGGCCTGATGCCGCGGCTCACCGACTACGTGCTGGAGGCGGCCGTCGGCCAGCTCGCCCACTGGCGCGAGCAGGGTCTCCAGGTGCAGGTCGCGGTCAACGTCTCGCCGCGCGACGTGCTCAACCCCGGCTTCGCCCAGCGGGTGGCCGGCCACCTCGTCCGCCACCAGGTGCCGGCCCACGCGCTCCAGCTGGAGATCACCGAGCGGCTGCTGCTGGACGACTCCCGGCGGGCCGCCGACACCCTGGCCGAACTGCGCGGCTACGGCGTCGGGATGTCCCTGGACGACTTCGGCACCGGGCACTCCTCGCTGGTGCGGCTGCGCAGCCTGCCGGTCGGCGAGCTGAAGATCGACCGCTCCTTCGTCTCCCGGATGGTCGCCGACGACCACGACGCGGCGGTGGTCCGCTGCTCGGTGGAGCTCGCCCACTCGCTGGGCCTGACCGTGGTCGCCGAGGGCGTCGAGGACGACGAGACCTGGGAGCGGCTGCACTGCATGGGCGTGGACGCCGTCCAGGGCTGGCTGGTGTCGGCCGCGCTGCCGGCCGAGCAGGCCACCGCCTGGCTGCGGGTGCACCGCACCGGCGCCCCGCCGGTGGAGCGGCTCGGCGGCCTGCCGCCCCAGCTGCACGCCGGCTTCCAGCCGGCCCAGGGCGCCAAGCCGATCGGCCCGGCGGCCAGGCCGCCGGCGCTGCCGCCGACGCTCCCGCCGGTCCGGCCGCCGGTCATCCCGCCCACGCTGCCGCCGGTGGCCCAGGTGGTGCAGGCCGCGCACCGGGAGATCAAGCCGCAGGGCTGGGCCCGCACCCGGCCGCAGTAGCCCGCCGGACGCCACGGCCGGGCCGCGACAGGCGCCGGTGACGGCCGCCGCGGATCACTCGTTGGCCGGGGTACGGGACGGGCCCCATAGGATGGGGTCCAAAGACCACGAGGACGGAGCGCCGAACCCGGCTGCTCCTGCCCGGGCCCGGCTCCGCCCGCAAGGCACCGCCGGGTCTCACCAGAACTCACCCTGAGGATCGCTGCATGCCTGGCATCACGCGCGAGGAGGTCGCCCACCTCGCCCGGCTGTCGCGTCTTGAGCTGAAGCCCGAAGAGCTGGACCACTTCGCCGAGCAGCTCGACGTGATCATCGGCGCGGTCGCCCGCGTTTCCGAGGTCGCCGGACAGGACGTCCCGCCGACCTCCCACCCGCTGCCGCTGACCAACGTCATGCGCGCGGACGAGGTGCGGCCGTCGCTCACCCCGGAGCAGGCGCTGTCCGGCGCCCCCGCCTCCGAGGAGCAGCGTTTCCGTGTGCCGCAGATCCTCGGGGAGGACTGACCGATATGACCGAGCTGATCCGCTACACCGCCGCCGAGACCGCGAGCGCCATCGCCAAGGGCGAGGTGTCCGCCGTCGAGGTCGCGCAGGCCCACCTGGACCGCATCGGCGCCGTCGACAAGAAGGTCAACGCCTTCCTGCACGTCGACACCGAGGGCGCGCTGGCCGCGGCCAAGGCCGTCGACGACAAGCGCGCCAAGGGCGAGGAGCTGGGCCCGCTGGCCGGCGTCCCGCTCGCGCTCAAGGACGTCTTCACCACCAAGGGCATCCCGACCACCTGTGGCTCGAAGATGCTCGAGGGCTGGATCCCGCCGTACGACGCCACGCTGACCAGCCGTCTCAAGGACGCTGACGTGGTCATCCTCGGCAAGACCAACATGGACGAGTTCGCGATGGGCTCCTCCACCGAGAACTCCGCGTACGGCGTGACCGGCAACCCGTGGGACCTCTCCCGCATCCCCGGTGGCTCCGGCGGCGGTTCGGCCGCCGCGCTGGCCGCCTTCGAGGCCCCGCTGGCGATCGGCACCGACACCGGCGGCTCGATCCGCCAGCCCGGCGCCGTCACCGGCACCGTCGGCGTCAAGCCGACCTACGGCTCGGTGTCCCGCTACGGCCTGGTCGCCTTCTCCAGCAGCCTGGACCAGGGCGGCCCGTGCGCCCGCACCGTGCTGGACGCGGCCCTGCTGCACGAGGCCATCGCCGGCCACGACCCGCTGGACTCCACCTCGATCGACGCACCCGTCCCGGCCGTCGTCGAGGCCGCGAGGATGCGCGACATCCGCGGCATGCGGATCGGCGTCGTCAAGGAGTTCGCCGGCGAGGGCTACCAGGCCGGCGTGATGCAGCGCTTCGACGAGTCGGTGGAGCTGCTGCGCGAGCTGGGCGCCGAGGTCGTCGAGGTCTCCTGCCCGTCGTTCACCCTGGCGCTGCCGGCGTACTACCTGATCGCGCCCAGCGAGTGCTCCTCCAACCTGGCCCGCTTCGACGCGATGCGCTACGGCCTGCGGGTCGGCGACGACGGCAGCCGCTCGGCCGAGGAGGTCACCGCCCTGACCCGCGAGGCCGGCTTCGGCCCCGAGGTCAAGCGCCGCATCATCCTGGGCACCTACGCGCTGTCCTCGGGCTACTACGACGCCTACTACGGCTCGGCCCAGAAGGTCCGCACGCTCATCTCGCGCGACTTCGACGCGGCCTTCGCGGGCGTGGACGTCCTGGTCTCGCCGACCACGCCGACCACCGCCTTCCCGATCGGCGAGCGCGCCGACGACCCGATGGCGATGTACCTGGCCGACCTGTGCACGATTCCGTCGAACCTGGCGGGCAACGCGGCCATGTCGCTGCCGGTCGGCCTGGCCCCGGAGGACAATCTCCCGGTCGGCCTCCAGATCATCGCACCCGCGATGGCGGACGACCGCCTGTACCGCGTGGGCGGCGCCGTCGAGGCCGCACTCAACGACAAGTGGGGGCACACCCTGCTGGAGGAGGCACCGGCACTGTGAGCAAGATCGAGAAGGCCAAGGGCTCCGGCTCGCTGAAGGGCTTCAAGCACTCCAAGCCCGGTCTGTGGCTGTCCATCGGCACCAGCGCGTTCGGCGCGATCTCCGTCGTCAAGGACGTCCGCAAGGCCCGCGAGGAGAGCGACACCCTCAAGCTGGTCAACGCCCTGGTCGGCGCGGCCGCGCTGGTCACCGGCACCGCCCTGCTGGTGCGCGAGCTGCGCCGGCTGGGCTCCGACGACGTGCTGCTGGGCTGAGCTGAGCTAAGCGCCCCGGCCCGGCCCCGCGCGATGCGGGGGCCGGGCCCGTACCTCCCAAGCTTCAAGTGAGAAGGGACGCTGTGAGCGTCATGAACCTGGTCTCCTACGAGGACGCTCTCGCGTCGTACGACCCGGTGATGGGCCTTGAGGTCCACGTCGAGCTGGGCACCAAGACCAAGATGTTCTGCGGTTGCTCGACCGAGCTGGGTGCCGAGCCGAACAGCCAGACCTGCCCGACCTGCCTGGGCCTGCCGGGCTCGCTGCCGGTGGTCAACGCGATCGGTGTGGAGTCGGCCGTCAAGATCGGCCTGGCGCTGAACTGCGAGATCGCCGAGTGGTGCCGGTTCGCGCGGAAGAACTACTTCTACCCGGACATGCCCAAGAACTTCCAGACCTCGCAGTACGACGAGCCGATCGCCTTCAACGGCTACCTCGACGTGCAGCTGGAGGACGGCTCGACCTTCCGGGTGGAGATCGAGCGCGCCCACATGGAGGAGGACACCGGCAAGTCCAGCCACGTCGGCGGGGCCACCGGCCGCATCCACGGCGCCACCCACTCGCTGCTCGACTACAACCGGGCCGGCATTCCGCTGATCGAGATCGTCACCAAGCCGATCGAGGGTGCCGGCGAGCGCGCCCCCGAGGTCGCCAAGGCGTACGTCGCCGAGCTGCGCGAGGTGATCCGCTCGCTCGACGTCTCCGAGGCCCGGATGGACAAGGGCCAGATGCGCTGCGACGTCAACCTGTCGCTGCGCCCGAACGGCACCGAGACCTTCGGCACCCGCTCGGAGACCAAGAACGTCAACTCGCTGCGCAGCGTGGAGCGGGCCGCCCGGTTCGAGATCCGGCGCCACGCCACGGTGCTGACCGACGGCGGCACCATCGTCCAGGAGACCCGCCACTTCCACGAGGACGACGGCTCCACCACCTCGGGCCGGATCAAGGACAACGCCGAGGACTACCGCTACTTCCCCGAGCCGGACCTGGTGCCGGTGGCCCCCGCCCGCGAGTGGGTCGAGGAGCTGCGCGCCGCCCTGCCCGAGCTGCCGCGGGTGCGCCGCGCCCGGCTCCAGGCCGAGTGGGGCCTGTCCGACAAGGACATGCAGTCGGTGCTCAACGCCGGTGCGGTGGGCCCGATCCAGGAGACCATCGCGGCCGGTGCCCCGGCCGACCAGGCCCGCAAGTGGTGGATGGGCGAGCTGGCGCGCCGCGCCAACGAGACCGGCACCGAGCTGAGCGAGCAGCCGATCACCCCGGCGCAGGTCGCCCGGGTCGCCGCGCTGGTCGCCGAGGGCAAGCTGAACGACAAGCTGGCCCGCCAGGTCATCGAGGCCGTGCTGGCCGGCGAGGGCGAGCCGGACGCGATCGTCGAGAAGCGCGGCCTGGCCGTGGTCTCGGACGACTCCGCGCTGGGTGCCGCCGTCGACCAGGCCATCGCCGAGAACGAGGGGATCGCCGCCAAGATCCGCGACGGCAAGGTCCAGGCCGTGGGCGCGCTGGTCGGCGCGGTCATGAAGGCCACCCGCGGCCAGGCCGACGCCGCCCGCGTGAAGGACCTGATCCTGGAGCGGCTCGCCGTGGAGGGCCAGTAGGCACAGCCTGGAGAAGCTGGGTGCGGCCTAGGCCGTCGACCCTTCCTTCCTAAGGCGCCTAAGGCATCTAAGGCTCTCTAAGTAAGGCCTAAGGCCCCGTCTCACCTATGTATCTAGGTGAGACGGGGCCTTAAACCTTTTCTGGCGGCCGATCTGCGTCCGATCCGCGGCCGATCTAAGGCATCCCGGCCCCGGAAGATGCGGCAGGCTCCCGATGCGGCACCCCCCACTGGCGGAGGAAGCTCTTACCTGTCAGCAAGACGGAGTGGAAACCCGAGGGGGAACCGGAAATGATCGAGTACCAGACCTTCCAGCAACAGGCCCACGAGCTCGTGGCCCGCGCCGAGCACGAGCGCCTGGTGCGCGAGGCCAAGGAGGCCCGCCGCC
>NZ_JBHVET010000286.1:0-9725 GCF_042802135.1 Kitasatospora sp. NPDC057512 | reverse complement strand
GGCCCGGCAGGCGCTGCTCGGCCTGGTGCGGGCCGAGGCGGCCGGCGTGCTCGGCCGGGGCCTGCCGCGGACGATCGCGCCCGAACGGGCCTTCAAGGACCTCGGGGTGGACTCCGCCTCGGCCGTCCGGCTGCGCAACCGGCTGCGGACCGCGCTCGGCCTGCGCCTCCCGGCGACCGTGGTCTTCGACCACCCCACCCCGGCCCGGCTGGCCGGCTTCCTGCTCGCCGGACTCCTCGACGAGGCCCCGGCCCCGGCCACCCCCGCCCGTCCGGCGGTGACGGCGGACGAGGACCCGATCGCGATCGTCGCGATGAGCTGCCGCTACCCGGGCGGGGCGGTCACCCCCGAGGCGCTGTGGCAGCTGGTCGCCGAGGGCCGGGACGCCGTCTCGGAGTTCCCGACGGACCGCGGCTGGGACACCGACGCCCTGTTCGGCGGCGCGCCCGACTCGGTCGGCAGCTCCTCGGTCCGGGAGGGCGGATTCCTCTACGACAGCGCCGAGTTCGACCCGGACTTCTTCGGCATCAGCCCGCGCGAGGCCCTCGCCATGGACCCGCAGCAGCGACTGCTGCTGGAGACCTCCTGGGAGGCCCTGGAGCGGGCCGGCATCGACCCGGAGGCCCTGCGCGGCAGCCGGACCGGCGTGTTCACCGGCGTGATGTTCCACGACTACGCCAGTCGGCTGCCCCGGGTGCCCGAGGAGGTGGAGGGGTACCTCGGCACCGGCACCGCGGGCAGCGTCGCCTCGGGCCGGGTGTCGTACACCTTCGGCTTCGAGGGCCCGGCGATCACCGTGGACACCGCCTGCTCCTCCTCCCTGGTGGCCCTGCACCTGGCGGTCGCGGCGCTGCGGCGCGGGGAGTGCGACCTGGCCCTGGCGGGCGGCGTGGCGCTGATGGCGACGCCCGAGGTGTTCGTCGAGTTCAGCCGCCAGCGCGGCCTCGCCGAGGACGGGCGCTGCAAGTCCTTCGCCGCCTCCGCCGACGGCACCGGCTGGGCGGAGGGTGCGGGGGTGCTGCTGGTCGAGCGGCTGTCGGACGCCCGCCGCAACGGGCACCCGGTGCTGGCCCTGGTCCGCGGCACGGCGGTGAACCAGGACGGCGCCTCCAACGGCCTCACCGCCCCGAGCGGCCCGGCGCAGGAGCGGGTGATCCGCGAGGCGCTGGCAGCCGCGGGCCTGGCTCCGGCCGAGGTCGACGCGGTGGAGGCGCACGGCACCGGCACCCGGCTGGGTGACCCGATCGAGGCCAACGCCCTCCTCGCCACCTACGGCCAGGACCGCGAACTCCCGCTGCTGCTCGGCTCGTTGAAGTCGAACATCGGGCACGCCCAGGCGGCCGCCGGGGTCGGCGGCATCATCAAGATGGTGCTGGCGATGCGGCACGGGGTGCTGCCCCGGACCCTGCACGTGGACGAGCCGACGCCGCACGTGGACTGGTCGGCGGGCGCGGTGGAGCTGCTCACCGAGGACCGGGACTGGCCCGAGACCGGCCGCCCGCGCCGGGCCGGCGTCTCCTCCTTCGGCGTCAGCGGCACCAACGCCCACGTCATCCTCGAACAGCCGGACGTGGAAGAGGAGTTGACGGACGAGCCGACGGCGCACGGCGTGCTGCCGCTGCTGCTGTCCGCGAAGTCGGCGGACGCCCTGCGCGCCCAGGCCGCGCTGCTCCAGGAGTCCGAGGCCGCCCCGGTCGACCTCGCCCACTCGCTGGCGACCACCCGCTCGCTGTTCAACCACCGTGCGGTGGTGCTCGGTTCGGACCTCACCGAGCTGACCGAAGGCCTCCGGGCGCTCGCCGAGGGCACCGAGAGCGCCGCCGTGGTGACCGGTACGGCCGACGTGACCGGCAGGACCGTCTTCGTGTTCCCCGGCCAGGGCTCCCAGTGGGTCGGCATGGCCGTCGAACTCCTCGACAGCGAGCCGGTGTTCGCGCAGCGGATCACCGCATGCGCCGACGCCCTGGCCGAGTTCACCGACTGGAACCTCATCGACGTCCTGCGCGGCGCCGAGGGCGCCCCCGGCTACGACCGCGTCGACGTCGTCCAGCCCGCCCTCTGGGCCGTCATGGTCTCCCTCGCCGCCCTCTGGCAGACGTACGGAATCCACCCCGACGCCGTCATCGGCCACTCCCAGGGCGAGATCGCCGCCGCCACCGTCGCCGGCGCCCTCACCCTCCAGGACGGCGCCCGCGTCGTCGCCCTGCGCTCCCAGGCCATCACCGCCATCGCCGGAAACGGCGGCATGGTGTCGCTCCCCCGGTCTGCCGAGGACGCGCTCGCCACCATCGCGCCGTGGGCCGACCGGATCTCCGTCGCGGCCGTCAACGGCCCCTCCTCGGCGGTCGTCGCCGGAGACGCCGACGCCCTGGACGAGCTGCTGCTGCGGTGCGCCGCCGACGGCACCCAGGCCCGCCGGATCAACGTCGACTACGCCTCGCACTCGGCCCATGTCGAGGCCCTGCAAGACCAGTTGCTCGACCTGCTCGCCCCCGTCACCCCCCGCTCGGCCGACATCCCGTTCTGGTCCACCGTCGACAGCCACTGGCTGGACACCACGACGATGGACGCCGCCTACTGGTACCGCAACCTCCGCCAGACCGTCCAACTCGCTCATGCCACCGAGCAGCTGGCCGAGCAGGACCACGACCTCTTCATCGAGGTCAGCCCCCACCCCGTCCTCACCGGCGCCATCCAGGACACCCTCCAGAACACCACCGCCCACACCCTCGGCACCCTGCGCCGCGACCACGGCGGCACCCGCCGCTTCCTCACCTCCCTCGCCGAAGCCCACGTCCACGGCGCCCCCGCCGACTTCACCCCGCTCCTCACCGGCGGCCACCGCACCGACCTCCCCACCTACCCCTTCCAGCGCAACCGCTACTGGCTGGAGGCGGCCTCCGGCGCCTCGGACGTGACCGCCGTCGGCCTGGCCGCGGCCGACCACCCGATGCTCGGCGCGGCCGTCCCGCTCGCCGACGGGCACGGCCACCTGCTGACCGGCCTGATCTCGCGCACCACCCACCCGTGGCTGGCCGACCACACCGTCATGGGCACCACCCTGCTGCCCGGGACCGCCATGGTGGACCTGGCCGTCCGGGCCGGCGACGAGGTCGGCTGCGGCCGCCTCGACGAACTCACCCTGGAGGCCCCGCTGGTCCTGCCCGAGCAGGGCGCCGTCCAGGTCCAGGTGGTGGTCGGCGAGGCGGACGCCACCGGCGCCCGGCCGGTCGGCCTGCACTCGCGGCCGCAGGACGCCGCGGCCTCCCGGCCGTGGACCCGGCACGCCGCGGGCACCCTCTCCCCCGCCACTCCCGCCGCCCCCGCGGACCTCACCCAGTGGCCGCCGGCCGGCGCCGAACCGCTGCCGGTCGAGGACCTGTACGAGCGGCTGCCCGCCGGGTACGGCCCGGCGTTCCAGGGCGTCCGCGCGGCCTGGCGGCGCGGCGAGGAGGTGTTCAGCGAGGTCGTGCTGAGCGAGGAGGTCGCCGACCGCTCGGCCCGCTACGGGCTGCACCCCGCGCTGCTGGACGCCGCCCTGCACGCCATGGACCTCGGCGCCGTGCGGCACCGCGAGGAGTCCGCCGAGGGCCACCTGGCGTTCGCCTGGAGCGGGGTCTCGCTGCACGCCGCCGGCGCGACCGCCCTGCGGGTCCGGCTCTCCCCGGCCGGTCTGGACTCGGTCGCCCTGGAGGCCTCCGACGAGCACGGCGTGCCGGTGGTCTCGGTGGAGGGCCTGGCCGTCCGGCCGGTCTCGGCCGACCAGCTGCGCGCGGTCCACGCCGGGCCCGACGGCGACTCGCTGTTCCGCGTCGACTGGACGGACCTGCCCGGGGCCGCCCCGGTCACCGGCCGCTACGCCCTGGTCGGCGAGGACGTCCTCGGCCTGGCCGCCGGGCTCACCGCGGCGGGCAGCACGGTGGACGCGTACGCCGACCTGGCCGCCCTCGCCGCCGCCGACGGCCGTACCCCCGACACCGTCCTGCTGCCCCTCGCGCCGGGCGCCGCACCGGAGTTGGTCCCCGCCGTGCGGGCGGCCACCCACGCGCTGCTGGGCCTGCTCCAGCAGTGGCTCGCCGAGGAGCGCTTCGCCGAGAGCCGCCTGGTCGTGCTGACCCGGGGCGCGGTGGCCGGGGACGGCCCGGGCGACGGCCTGCCGGACCTGGTGACCGCCCCGCTGTGGGGCCTGGTCCGCTCGGCGCAGTCCGAGCACCCGGACCGCATCGTCCTGGTCGACCTGGACGGGCAGGACGCCTCCTACCGCGCCCTGCCCGCGGCCCTGGCCGGCGACGAGCCGCAACTGCTGCTGCACGACGGCTCGGTACGGGCGGCGCGGCTCACCCGGGTGCGGCCCGCCGCGCAGGGCGCCCCGGCGCTCGACCCGAACGGGACGGCCCTGGTCACCGGGGCCACCGGCGGCCTCGGCGTGCTCGCCGCCCGCCACCTGGTCGCCGCCCACGGCGTCCGGCACCTGCTGCTGACCAGCCGCCGCGGCGCGGCCGCCGAGGGCGCCGCCGAACTCCTCGCCGAGCTGCGCGCGGCGGGCGCCCAGGTCACCCTGGCCGCCTGCGACGTCGCCGACCGCTCCGCCCTCGCCGAACTGCTGGCCGGCGTCCCCGCCGAGCACCCGCTCACCGCCGTGGTGCACACCGCCGGCATCGTCGACGACGGTGTGATCGAGACGCTCACCGACGGGCAGTTCGACCGGGTGCTCGCGCCCAAGCTCTCCGGCGCGCTCAACCTGGCCGAGCTCACCCGTGGCGCGGACCTGGCCGCCTTCGTGCTGTACTCCTCCGCCGCCGCCGTGTTCGGGGCCGGCGGTCAGGCCAACTACGCCGCCGCCAACGCCTTCCTCGACGCCTACGCCCGGCACCTGCGAGCAGAGGGCCGGCCGGCCGTCTCGCTGGCCTGGGGCCTGTGGGCGGAGCGCAACGGCATGGGCGGCCGGCTCACCGGCACCGACCTGCGCCGGATGGCCGGCGTCGGCACCGCGGCGCTCTCCGCCGAGGAGGGGCTCGCCCTGCTGGACGCCGCCCGCGCGGCCGGCGAACCGGCGCTGATGCCGATCCGGCTCGACCTGGCCGCCGTGCGCGCCCAGTCCGACGCCGTCCACCCGCTGCTCCGCGGCCTGGTCCGCACCCGCTCGGGCCGTCGGCGGCCGACCGACCGGGCCGGCGGCTCGGCGCTCGCCCAGCGACTGGCCGGGATGTCCGGGCCCGAGTGCAACCGGGAGCTGCTGGACCTCGTCCGCGCCACCGCCGGAACCGTGCTCGGGTACCCGGCCGGCACGGCGGTGGACCCCGAACGGACCTTCAAGGAACTGGGCTTCGACTCCCTCACCGCGGTCGAGCTCCGCAACCGCCTGCACGGCTCCACCGGCCTGCGCCTGCCCGCCACGCTGATCTTCAACTACCCGACCCCGAAGGCCCTCGCCGGCCACCTGCGCGAGCAGGTGCTCGGCGACCGGCTCCCGGCCGCCGCACCGGCCGCCCCCTCCTCCGGGGCGACGGCCCGGGACGACGACCCGATCGTGATCGTCGGCATGGGCTGCCGCTTCCCGGGCGGGGTGCGCACCCCGGAGGACCTGTGGGAACTGGTCCTCGCCGGGCGCGACGCGGTCGGCACCCTGCCGGCCGACCGCGGCTGGGACCTCGACGGGCTCTACGACCCCGACCCCGACCGGGTCGGCACCTCGTACACCCGCGAGGGCGGGTTCCTGTACGACGTCGCCGAGTTCGACGCGGCGTTCTTCGGGATCAGCCCGCGCGAGGCGCACGCCACGGACCCGCAGCAGCGGCTGCTGCTGGAGACCTCCTGGGAGGCCTTCGAGCGGGCCGGCATCGACCCGGTGTCCGTCCGGGGCGGACAGGTCGGCGTGTTCGTCGGCACCCACGGCCAGGACTACGGCACCCTGCTGGCCGCCGCCCCGCCCGGCAACGAGGGCTACCTGGTCACCGGCAACGCGGCCAGCGTGGTCTCCGGCCGGATCTCCTACGCGCTTGGCCTGGAAGGACCGGCCGTGACCATCGACACCGCCTGCTCCTCCTCGCTGGTGGCGCTCCACCTCGCCGTCCAGGCGCTGCGCGCCGGCGAGTGCTCGATGGCGCTCGCGGCCGGTGCCGCGGTGATGGCCACCCCCGAGGGCCTGGTGGCGTTCAGCCGCCAGCGCGGCCTCGCCGAGGACGGACGCTGCAAGGCGTTCGCGGCGGCCGCCGACGGCTTCGGCATGGCCGAGGGCGTGGGCGTGCTGCTGGTCGAGCGCCTGTCGGACGCCCGCCGCAACGGACACCCGGTGCTGGCGGTCGTCCGGGCCACCGCGATCAACCAGGACGGCGCCTCCAACGGCCTCACCGCCCCCAACGGCCCCGCGCAGGAACGCGTCATCCGCCAGGCCCTCGCCACCGCCGGTCTCACCGCCGCCGACGTCGACGCCGTCGAGGCGCACGGCACCGGCACCCGGCTGGGCGACCCGATCGAGGCCAACGCCCTCCTCGCCACCTACGGCCAGGACCGCGAACTGCCGCTCCAGCTCGGCTCGGTGAAGTCCAACCTCGGCCACACCCAGAGCGCGGCGGGCGCGGCGGGCATCATCAAGATGGTGCTGGCGATGCGGCACGGGGTGCTGCCCCGGACCCTGCACGTGGACGAGCCCACCCCGCACGTGGACTGGACGGCGGGCGCGGTGGAGCTGCTCACCGAGGAGCGGGAGTGGCCCGAGACCGGCCGCCCGCGCCGGGCCGGCGTCTCCTCCTTCGGCGTCAGTGGCACCAACGCCCACGTCATCCTCGAACAGCCGGACACGGAAGAGACCTTGACGGACGAGGTGACGGCGCACGGCGTGCTGCCGCTGCTGCTGTCCGCGAAGTCGGCGGACGCCCTGCGCGCCCAGGCCGCGCGGCTCCAGGAGTCCGAGGCCGCCCCGATCGACCTCGCCCACTCGCTCGCGACCACCCGCTCGCTGTTCAACCACCGTGCGGTGGTGCTCGGTTCGGACCGCACCGAACTGGCCGAAGGCCTCCGGGCGCTTGCCGAGGGCACCGAGAGCGCCGCCGTGGTCGAGGGCACCGCCTCCACCACCGGGCGCACGGTCTTCGTCTTCCCCGGCCAGGGCTCGCAGTGGGTCGGCATGGCCGTCGAACTCCTCGACAGCGAGCCGGTATTCGCCGCTCGGATCACCGAATGCGCGGACGCGCTGGCCGAGTTCACCGACTGGAACCTCATCGACGTCCTGCGCGGCACCGACGGCGCACCCGGCTACGACCGCGTCGACGTCGTCCAGCCCGCCCTCTGGGCCGTCATGGTCTCCCTCGCCACCCTCTGGCAGGCCCACGGCGTCCAGCCCGACGCCGTCATCGGCCACTCCCAGGGCGAGATCGCCGCCGCCACCGTCGCCGGCGCCCTCTCCCTCCAGGACGGCGCCCGCGTCGTCGCCCTGCGCTCCCAGGCCATCACCGCCATCGCCGGGGCCGGCGGCATGGTCTCCATCGCCCAGCCCGCCCAGGACATCGACCTCACCCCCTGGCAGGACCGCATCTCGATCGCGGCCGTCAACGGCCCCTCCTCGGCGGTCGTCGCCGGAGACGCCGACGCCCTCGACGAGCTCGTCGAGCGCTTCACGGCGGACGGCATCCGCGCCCGCCGGGTCACCGTGGACTACGCCTCGCACTCGGCCCATGTCGAGGCCCTGCACGCCGAGTTGCTCGACCTGCTCGCCCCCGTCACCCCCCGCTCGGCCGACATCCCGTTCTGGTCCACCGTCGACAGCCGCTGGCTGGACACCACGGCGATGGACGCCGCGTACTGGTACCGCAACCTCCGCCAGACCGTCCAACTCGCTCATGCCACCGAGCAGCTGGCCGACCAGGGCCACGACCTCTTCATCGAGGTCAGCCCCCACCCCGTCCTCACCGGCGCCATCCAGGACACCCTCCAGAACACCACCGCCCACACCCTCGGCACCCTGCGCCGCGACCACGGCGGCACCCGCCGCTTCCTCACCTCCCTCGCCGAAGCCCACGTCCACGGCGCCCCCGCCGACTTCACCCCGCTCCTCACCGGCGGCCACCGCACCGACCTCCCCACCTACCCCTTCCAGCGCAACCGCTACTGGCTGGACACCGTGGCCGGTGCGGCCGCCGTCACCACGGCGGGCCTCACCTCCCCCGAGCACCCCCTGCTCGGCGCGGCCGTCCCGCTCGCGGACGGCCACGGCCACCTGCTGACCGGGCTGCTCTCCCGGCACAGCACGCCGTGGCTGGCCGACCACACCGTGATGGGCGCGACCCTGCTGCCCGGAACGGCGTTCCTGGAGCTGGCCGTCCGGGCCGGCGACGAGGTCGGCTGCGGCCGCCTCGACGAACTCACCCTGGAGGCCCCGCTGGTCCTGCCCGAGCGCGGCGGGGTCCGGCTCCAGGTGCTGGTCGGCGCGGAGCAGGACGGCGTCCGTCCGCTGCGGATCGACTCCCGCCCGGCCGACGCCGCCGAGGACGAGCCGTGGACCCGGCACGCCTCGGGCACGCTCTCCGCGGCCACCGACGCGGCCACCGACGCGGCATCCGACGAGCCCACCGCGGACCTCACCGCATGGCCGCCGGCCGGCGCGACCCCGCTGGACGTCACCGACGCCTACCAGCGGCTCGCGGACGCCGGGGTGGACTACGGCCCGGCCTTCCAGGGCCTGCGGGCCGCCTGGCAGCACGGCGACCAGGTCTACGCCGAGGTCGCCCTGCCCGCCACCGAGCAGGCCGCGGCCGCCCGCTACGGGCTGCACCCGGCGCTGCTGGACGCCGCCCTGCACGCCATGGGCCTGGTGCCGGACGCCGAGCAGGGCAGGCTCGCCTTCTCCTGGGGCGGGATCCGGCTGCACGCGAGCGGCGCGACCGCGCTGCGCGTCCGGCTGGCCCGCACCGCGCCGGAGACCCTGTCGCTGACCGTCGCGGACCTCGGCGGCGCACCCGTCGCCTCGGTGGACTCGCTGCTGCTGCGGCCCGTCTCCGCCGAGCGGCTGCGCACCGCCGACCGGGCCGTGCGCGAGTCGCTGCTGCGGATCGAGTGGCTGCCGGTGCCGGCCGGCGACCCGGCCGCCCGCTCCTGGACGGTCCTCGGTACGGACCGCGTGGACAGCACCGACGGTACGGACTGCCTGGGCGCCCTGGCCGAGCTGGGCTCGGCGGTGGACGCCGGCGCGGCCGTGCCCGACGTGGTCGCGGTGGAACTCGCCCCCTACCAGGGGTCCGACGCGACGGACGAGCTGGCCGCCGCGGTCGGCGCGGCGACCGTACGGGTGCTGCGGCTGGTCCAGGAGTGGCTGGTGGACCCGCGGTTCGCCGAGGCCCGGCTGGCCGTGCTGACCCGCGGCGCGGTCGCCACCGGGGAGGGTGCGCCCGATCCGGTCCTGGCCGCCGTGTGGGGCCTGGTCCGCTCCGCGCAGTCGGAGAACCCGGACCGGCTGGTCCTGGTGGACCACGACGGCGGTGAACTGCCGTCGGCCGCACTGCCGGTGGACACCGAGCCGCAGCTGGCCGTACGGCGGGGCGCCCTGCTCGCCCCGCGCCTGGCCAAGGCACCGACAGCCACCGGGAAGCCCGGTGCCGGGGAGCCGTCCTCGCTGGACGTCTCCGGGACCGTCCTGGTCACCGGCGCGATCGGCGGCCTGGGCGAGCTGACCGCCCGTCACCTGGTCGCCGTCCACGGCGCCCGGCACCTGCTGCTGTCCAGCCGGCGCG
>NZ_JBHVET010000285.1:0-9759 GCF_042802135.1 Kitasatospora sp. NPDC057512 | reverse complement strand
GGCCACGGTTCCCCGGCACGCGGAGACAGACCGAAGACCAGCTCCAGAAGTCCGTAGATCCGTAGACGCAGAGATTCCGTAGACGCAGAGATGAGGACATCCCATGACGAATCCGTTCGACGACCCGGACGCCGGCTACCTCGTGCTCGTCAACGACGAGGGGCAGCACTCCCTGTGGCCGGCCTCCCTCGCGGTGCCCGACGGCTGGGCGGTCGCCCATGCCGAGGACACCCGCGACACCTGCCTGGAGTACATCGACCGGCAGTGGACCGACATGCGGCCGCGCAGCCTGGCGGGGAGCATGCAGTCATGACCGGAGCCTCCCCGATCCAGGACGCGGTCCACCGCTACTACGCGCTGGTCGACGCCAACCGCTTCGACGAACTGGTGGAGCTCTTCACCACCGACGCGACCTACGAACGGCCCGGCTACCAGCCCCTGGTCGGCCGGGGCGAACTGACCGCCTTCTACCGGGGGGAGCGGGTCATCGCCGACGGCAGGCACACGGTCGACCAGCTGCTGCTGTCCGGGCGGGAGGCCGCGGTGCGCGGCAGTTTCACCGGAACGCTCAAGGGGGGTGACGCGGTGAGCCTGCGGTTCGCCGACTTCTTCAGGACGGACGGCACCGGCCTCTTCGCCCACCGCGTCACGTACTTCTTCGCCCCCTTGGTGTGAACACCGCTGGTGTGAGGACGGCTACGGGGTCTCCGCGACGCGGCCGAGGACCAGTTCCACGAACGCCCGCGCCGTGGAGTTCCCGTAGAACTCGCGCGGCGTCACCTTGGGCAGCCCCCGTTGCCGCAGGTCCGACAGCATGCGGACGACCAGGAGGGAGTTGCCGCCGAGTTCGAAGAAGTTGCCGTCGGGTTCCACGTCCACGCCCAGCAGACCGGACCACACGGCGAGGATCTCGGTCCTGAGGTCGCCTGTCGCCTCCGGATCCGCCGCCTCGCCGTCCCGGTCCGTGACCGGTGCCGGTGCCGGTGCCGGGGGCGCGGTCGGAGTCGAGGCGGGGACGGCGGACGGGGCCGGCAGCCGGGAGAGGTCCGGCTTGCCGTTGAGGGTCAGCGGGATGCCGGACACCCCGGTGAGGCCGGCCGGCAGCATGTGGTCCGGCAGCACGCGGCGGGCCGTCCGCCACACCTGGTCCACCGAGCCGCCGTCCCGGAGCACCACGTAGGCGTCGATGCGGGCGCCGGCCGGGTCCCCCGCCTCGCCCTCGCGGAAGACGACCGCCGCGTCGGCGACCCCGGGGTCCGAGGCCAGGACCGAGGTGATCTCGTCCAGCTCGATCCGGTGGCCCC
Organism: Kitasatospora sp. NPDC057512; assembly: GCF_042802135.1. NCBI lineage: Bacteria > Bacillati > Actinomycetota > Actinomycetes > Kitasatosporales > Streptomycetaceae > Kitasatospora > Kitasatospora sp. NPDC057512. Next base: position 8,455 of record NZ_JBHVET010000285.1, on the reverse strand, counting down.
GCACCTTCACCTGGTTGTCCAGCCGGCCGAGGTGGTCGAGCCGGCCGTCCGGCCTCAGCCGGCCCCGGTCGCCGCTGCGGTACACCCGCTCCCCGGTCACCGGGTCGTCGACGAAGCGGTCCGCCGTCAGCTCGGGACGGCCGAGATAGCCGTCGGCCACCCCGGCACCACCCACGAAGATCTCACCGGCGGGCCCCGGCGGCAGGACGTGGCCGTGCTCGTCCCGGACCGACACCCACCAGCCGGGCAGCGCCCGGCCCACGGACCGGGACCGCTCCAGGACCTCGCGCGGGGTCACCTCCTGCGCGGTGACGTGGACGGTCGTCTCCGTGATGCCGTACATGTTGACCAGCCGGCACCGGGCGGGGGAGTGGCGGGCGAACCACCGCCCCAGCATCGCCGTGTTCAGCGGTTCGCCGCCGAAGACGACCAGCCGCAGGGCGAGCGGTGCGGCGCCCGGTGCCGACCGGGTGTCGGCCTCGACGAGCTGGGAGAACGCGGACGGGGTCTGGCTGAGGACGGTCACCCGCCGCCGGGCCAGCAACTCGTGGAACTCGTCCGGGTCACGGGTCGCCCAGTGCGGGACGACGACCAGCCGGCCCCCGGTGAGCAGGCAGCCCCAGATCTCCCACACGGAGAAGTCGAAGGCGCTGGAGTGGAAGAACGTCCACACGTCGTCCGGTCCGAGACCGAGGTCGGCGGACGTGGCACCGACCAGGGCCAGCACGTTGCGGTGGGGGACCACGACCCCCTTGGGGCGGCCGGTGGATCCCGAGGTGTAGATGACGTAGGCGGCCGTCTCCGCACCGGGGTGTTCGGTGTCCCCGGTCACCGGGGGTTCCTGCGCGTCCATCAGCTCCTGGGGGGAGACCACGGTCACCCCCTCGATCCGGGGGAAGCGCGCCGGGTCCCCGATGACGACCGGCACCCCGGCGTCGGTCGCGGTGTAGCGCAGCCGCTCCTCGGGGTACCGGGTGTCCATCGGGACGTAGGCGCAGCCCGCCTTCAGCACGCCCAGCAGGGTGGCGACGAGCGTGGTGTCCCGCTCCAGGCACACCCCCACCCGTGCGCCGGCCACCCCGAGGGCGCGCAGGCCGGCGGCCACCCGCTCCGCCCGGCCGTCCAGCAGGCCGTACGTCAGACCGCCCTCGTCGTCGGTCACCGCGACGGCGTCCGGCCGCTGCCGGGCCAGCTCCGCGATCCGCCCGTCGATGGTGTCCGGCGGCGTCCGCCGCTCCGGCCCGGGCCCGGCGGGCGCGGGCCCGCCGGCCTCGGCCGCGGGACGGAAGCCGCCCAGCCGCGTCACGGCCTCGGCCGCGGCGGGGTCCAGCAGGCCCAGCCGCGCCGTCGGGGTCGTCCCGGGCAGGTCGCGCAGCCGCGCGGCCAGGTGCAGGACGCTCCGTCCGAACCACTCCGCGGTCAGCGGGGCCACCGTGCGCGGATCGTGGTGGAGGCGGGCGGCGCAGGTGCCGTCGGGCTGCCGTTCCAGATGGAGGAGGAGGGGGAGCCCGGAACCCGGGAACGGGGTGTAGGACGTCCCGGAGGCGGCGTCACCGAGGACCACGCCCACGCTCGCGGCCGCCGCGCCGGACAGCGGAGCGCCGCTGCCGGCCGCGAGGAGGTCCGCGACCGTGCCGTCCGCGTCGACCCGGACGGACCGCACCGCGGGACCGCCCGCCCGGAACGCGTGGTCGAACACCGCGATGCGCGCCGCCGGGCCGCCCTGGTAGCGCGCCAGCGCCAGCGCCGCCGCGGCCACCAGCGCCTCCTCCCCGGGCCAGGCCGGCCGGTCCGTCAGCGGCACCGTCCCGGCGGCGGTGCGGTCCGGCACCCGGCCGGACCCCAGGCCCCAGGGCACCGCGAGCGGCGCGGTGTCCCCGTCCGACCCGTCTTCCGCGTCCGGTGCGCCCGGTGCGTCGAAGGAGGACAGCGGGTGGCCGTCGAGGGGCTCACCGTCCAGGAGGAGCGCCGCCAGCCGCGCGAGGGCGTCGTAGGGCACCGAACACCGCGCCACCAGGACGGCGTCGACGACCCCGTCGGCGTACTCCACGAGCACGGCGCGCAACGGGGGGCCGCAGGGGTGCAGCGGCCGCTCGGCCTCCTGACGGACGCGCGGGTGCCCGGGGCCCGCCGAGGAGTCCACCGGGAGCGGCAGGGTCCACAGCCTCGACCCCGCCAACTCCGGCCGTTCCCGGCTCTCTTGCTCGAACAACTTCCGGCTCTGGTCCCGGTCGACCGGGTACCGGGCGCGTACCACCAGGCTGTGGCAGGCAGGGGTGCGTACGGTCATCAGATCTCCCTCTCCGAAGGGGGCGGGCGGGCACGGTCACCGGGCGCTGAAGCCGCCGTCGACCGTGAGCACACTGCCGGTCACCTGGCGCGAGTCGTCGCCCGCCAGCCAGAGGGCCGCACCGGCGATGTCCTGGGGCTCGATGAGGGCGTTCATCGGCTGGGCCTGGACGAACACCTCCTCGTGTTCGTCGACGCGGACGTCGAGCGAGCGCGCTATCTCGGAGAGCATCCGGCCCTCGACCAGCGGGTCGTCCCGGACGGAGCCGGGGCAGAGCGCGTTCACCCGGACGCGGTGCGGCGCGTAGTCCAGGGCCGCCGCCTTGGTCAGGCCGATCATGCCGTGCTTGGCGGCGACGTAGCCGGCGAAGTGCCGGTAGCCCACGAGGCCGGCCGTCGAGGCGATGTTGACGATGCTTCCCGAGCGCTGCTCGACCATCGCCGGAACCACGGCCTTGGTCATCCGCCAGGCCCCCGACAGGTCGACGTCCAGCATGAGCGACCACTCGTCCTCGGTGATCTCGTGGACCCTGCGGCCGGAGGGCGCGGCGATCCCCGCGCCGTTGACCAGGACGTCCAGCCGTCCGAACCGGTCGAGGCCTTCCGCCACGACCGACGTGACCCTTCCGGGGTCGCGCACGTCGCAGTGGGCGGGGAGCACCGTGACGCCGTGCCGCGCGCACAGGTCGGCCGTGTGCGCGAGCTGGGCGGCCGAGCCCATGGGGTACCCCACGCCGGGGAGGTCCTCGGCGATGTCGAGCAGCAGCAGGTCGGCGCCCTCCGCCGCGAAGCGGACGGCACAGGCGCGGCCGAGCCCGCGCGCCGCCCCCGTGATCACGGCCGTCTTGCCCTTCAGCTGCACGGCGACCCTCCGCGGTCGGGGTCGGCCGGGGCGGCGTCGCCGTCGGAGAGCACCTGCGCGACCGTGGTCAGCAGCACCTCCGGGGAGTCGACGAGGTACATGTGGCCGCCGGGCAGTTCCCGGTAGCCGAAGGACGCCTCGGTGGTGGTCCGCCACTCCTCGGCCTGCGCCCGGGAGACGAGCCCGTCGTCGGCACCGCGCAGCGAGGTGACCGGGAGGGGCAGCGGGGTGTCGGAAGCGGGGACGTAGTCCTCGTGCATCGCCACGTCGGCGCGCAGCAGGGGCAGGAGCAGGTCCCGCAGATCGGGGTCGTCGAACGCCGCGTGCCGGTAGCCGGCGAACTCGCCGACGCGGGCCAGGAACTCCTCGTCGTCCAGCCCGGTCGCCCGCCGCTCGCGCCCGCTGCCGGGGCCGGGGGATCCGCTCACGAAGAGGTGGCGCAGTCCGGAGCGTCCGCCCAGCCCACGGGCCAGCTCGTACGCGAGGACGGCACCCAGGCTGTGGCCGAAGAGCGCGAACGGCGCCTGCTCGCCCACGAGTTCCAGGATCCGCGGGGCGAGGGCGGAGGCGGCCTTCGACGCGTCGGTGAACGGCTCCTCCAGGAACTGCTCCTCGCGGCCGGGAAGTTGGAGGGGTATGACCTTGAGGCCGGGCGGTGCGGCGTTCCAGCCGCGGTAGAACCCGGCTCCGCTGCCCGCGAAGGGAAGGCAGACGAGGGGCAACTCGGTGGGGGACACGACTCGTTCACTCCTTGTGTTCCGATGGCCGGAATGCCGGTTTCGGGCAGGGCACGGCGAAGCCCCGGCTCGGCGGGGCCGTCGTCGGCCACCCGCTCCAACCGGAGCTTCTTCGTGCGGGTCGGGCGCGTTCGGCAGGTGCCGTGCCACGCCTGAGTCGAATTCGTGCTACGCGGTGCGGACTTCCCGTGTCTCCTTTCCGAGACCGGCGTCGCGGGCCAGCATGGCGGCGGAGGCCCGGTCGTGCACCTCCAGTTTCGCGAAGATCCGCGAGACGTAATTGCGCACGGTCTTCTCCGCCAGGAAGATCCGACGGGCGATCTGGTGGTTGCTCAGTCCGCCGGCGACCAGTTCCAGGATCTCGAGTTCCCTGCTGGTCAGGTCGGACAACCCGGTCGTCTCCGGCAGGATCTGCACGGTGGAGAAGTGCAGGCTGAGCCGGGAGGCCACGGTCCGGCTGAAGACGGCGCCGCCCTTGGCCACGATCTCGATGGAATGGAGGAGTTCCTCGGACGACCTCATGTGCGAGAGATATCCGCTGACCCCGACGCGCAGGGCGGTGAAGACGGCGTCGTCGTCGTCGTTCTGCGACACCACCATCAGTTTGGGCCTGGTCTTGTGGCGACGGTATGTCGAGACGATCTGCTGGGCGTTCTCGTAGACCGACCTCTTCGAGGACGGCTCACCCAGGATGATCACGTGCGGCTGTAATTCGGTGTTCTCGAGACATCGCATGCCGTCGAGGCCGCCCACGGCCCGGCCGACGAGCGTGAATCTGTCATCCTGTTCGATGATTGTCTCCAGCCCGGCGAGAGAAACCGGATTGTCGCTGATGATGAACAGGTTGATCTCCATTTGTACGTCCCCCGTTTGGCACGTCGTACGGCTCGTTTTTCTTCGGTGCGTCATTCTTTGCAGGAGAAAGGCCGGTCCGGTGCTCAAGCGAGTATGGGTAGACGAATGATCGGAACGCAAGTTCCGCTCTTAAGTGAAAGAGATCGTTCCGCTTGATGAGTGACTATCCGGTCATCGGTATGTCTTCGCCGGAGGGGTGCGGCGCTGGGGCGCCGGCGGGCCCGGACCCGCGGGTGGGCCCGCGCCCCCGGTGGCCCCGGGCCTGGCGCGGCCCCGTCGCCGGATGCCCTCCCTCCGTTCCGGGTGCCGTGCGGACGCGGCGGACGGTGGCCGAAACGGGGAGGTGACGGCTGTTTCCCGAGGGAACGGATGTTTATCCAGTGACAGGGGGGGCATTGTCGACGAACATATGGTGTGGACCAATTGGCCTGGTCGCCGGCGGGCGGCAGCACACCCACGGGGCGATCGCCGCACCTGCCGGCCTTGATCCACGCCCGCACTGGACGCGCCTCGAACCGGCCCCCTACGTTCGGCACATGGGTGATGTTCCTCGTCGGCGCCTGATCACGCTGGACGTGCTGGCCGTGCTCGGGTTCGTGCTCCTCCCGCAGGTGTCGGTGCTGCGTCCGGCCGGCGGTGGCGAGCTGAGTGCCACCGCCGTGTGGCTGCTGTCCCTGGGCACCGCGCTGCCGCTGGCCGTCCGGAGGCTGTGGCCGGTCCCGGTGTTCGCGGTCGTGTTCACCGCCGCCTGTGTGGCGTTGGTCGCCGGGGTCGGGCCGACCCCCTTCCTCGCCGCCGCCTACGCCCTGTACCTGGTGGCCACCACCAGGCGGGGGCGGCCGGGGCTGTCCGCGGCCCCGGTCGCCGGGCTGTGCGCGGCCGGCGCGATCCTGATGACGGTGTCGGGAGGGCAGGGGTACCAGGGCGGGAGCAGGGCCGTGCAGACCGTGCTCGGGGTGCTCGTCCTCGGCGCCACCTGGGCGACGGGGGCCGCGGTCAGGGAACGGCGGGAGAGCCTGCGGCGCGCCATCGAGCACGCGGCCGAGCAGGCGAAGACCGAGGAACGCCTGCGCATCGCCCGTGACATCCACGACGTCGTCACCCACAGCGTGGGCCTGATCGCGATCAAGGCGAGCGTCGCCAACCACGTGGTCGACACCCGCCCCGACGAGGCACGGGAAGCCCTGGCGGTGATCGAGGACGTCAGCCGCCGGGCGCTGCGGGACATGCGGGCCACCCTCAAGGTGCTCCGCCGCGAGCAGGACGGCGGCGCCGACGACCTGCGGCCGGCCCAGGGGCTGACGGACCTGCCGGCCCTGGTGCGCACGGCCGAGGCGGCCGGAGTCCGCGTCGACCTGCGGACCGGGTACGAGGAGGAACCCCCGGACGGTGTCGCGCTGTCCGCGTTCCGGATCGTCCAGGAGGCCCTGACCAACGTCGTCAAGCACGCCTCGCCCACCCGCTGCCAGGTCCGACTCGCCGCCGTGCGGGGCACGTTGACGATCGACGTCACCGACGAGGGCCCCGGGCCCGGGCACCGGCCCACCGTCCCCGGCGGGGGAATGGGCCTGGTCGGGATGAAGGAGCGGGTCGCCGCGCACGGCGGCACCTTCAGCGCCGGGCCGCGGCCGGGCGGCGGCTTCCGGATCGCGGCGACACTGCCGTACTGAGCCCGGACCGTTCGCCGGCACCGGACTCATCCGCAGGTATGGGTTCGGCCCGCGCGGGCCGGCGCGGAACCCCGCCCCCGGACCGATGCGGCCGACCGGCCCGCCGGACGAGACTCGTCCCGTGATCGAAGTCCAGAACCTGACCAAGCGGTACGGGGAGAACACCGTCGTGGCAGGCCTCACCTTCACGGTGCGGTCGGGCGCCGTCACCGGGTTCCTGGGCCCCAACGGGGCCGGGAAGTCCACGACGATGCGCATGATCCTCGGCCTCACCCGCCCGGATGCCGGAACCGCCCTCATCGGCGGCCGCCCCTATCACGAACTGACGTACCCCGCCCGGCAGGTCGGCGCCCTGCTGGAGACGGCGGTCCCGCACCGCAGCCTCACCGCCGCCGACCACCTGCGCTGGATCGCGCAGAGCAACCGGATCGACCGGCGACGGGTCGCGGAGGTCCTGGAGGCGGTCGGCCTGACCGGAGCGGCCCGGCGGCGGGTCGGCACGTTCTCCCTCGGCATGGGACAGCGGCTCGGCCTGGCCGCGGCCCTGCTCGGCGACCCGCCCGTCCTGGTGCTCGACGAGCCGGTCAACGGCCTGGACGCGGAGGGCATCCGGTGGCTGCGCGACCTGCTGCGCTCGATGGCCGCCGAGGGCCGGACCGTCCTCGTCTCCAGCCACCTGATGGCCGAGATGTCCGTGGTCGCGGACGACCTGGTCGTCATCGGCCGCGGACGACTGCTCGCCCAGACCGGCACGGACGAGTTCATCCGGCGCCACGCCCGGACCTACGTGCGGGTGCGGACCTCCGAACCCCTGCGCCTGCACGGGGAACTGGAGCGGAACGGCGCCTCGCTGAGCCTCGCGCACGACGGCAGCCTGGAGGTCGACGGCCTGACGGCGGCCGAGATCAACCGGCTGGCCGCGGCGGGCGACATCCCGCTCGAGGAGCTGAGCACCCACACGGGATCGCTCGAGGACACCTTCCTCAAGCTCACCGGCCCCGAAGGGAGCAGCACCCGTGTCTGAGACGGTCGCGGCCATGCGGGCCGAGGTCACCAAACTGCGGGGCGTGCGCGGCACGTTCGGCGCGCTGCTGCTGTTCGCCCCCGCCAGCCTCCTCCTCTCCGCCCTGGGCGGCTGGTCCGCGAGGAAGGCGATCGAGTCCGACAACCCCCTGCTCCGCTCCGACTTCACCCCCGAGCAGACCGGCATGGACGGCGTCCTCTACGGCCAGCTGGCGCTGATCGTGTTCGCCGTGCTCCTCGTGTCGAGCGAGTACTCGTCCGGCATGATGCGGGTCTCGCTGCTCGCCGTGCCCCGGCGCGGCCGGCTCTACCTGGCGAAGGCCGCCGTCACCGCCGCCGCAGCGGTGGCTGTCGCGATCCCCGTCACCGTCCTCGGCTACCTGCTCACGCAGTTCGCCCTCGGTCCCCACGGCGCCGGCATCGACACGAGTGGTGTCCCCCGCGCCCTCGCCGGCGCCGTGGTCTATCTGACGATGATGAGCCTGTTCGCGGCGGGCGTGGCCGCGACGGCCCGCGGCGCCGTCGTCCCGCTGACCGTCCTGCTCCCGATGGTGCTGGCCGGCTCCCAGATCCTGTCCACCATCGGCGCGACCAAGGAGATGGTCCGCTACCTCCCCGACCGGGCCGGCATGCGGATGCTCACCGTCGGCTCGGACGACGCGCTCACCGGGTTCGCCGTCCTGCTCGCCTGGACCGTCGCGGCACTGGCGGCCGGCTGGCTGCGCCACCGGCGTTGGGACGGCTGACGGGACGGGCGGCGGGACGGTCGTGAGGCACCTGACCCATGACCGTGGGACATGACGCTGCGTAGATTCCCAGACATGTCACGGGCCGAACTGGTCGGCCCGGACGATCCCCATCTGGGAGGAACCATGTCCGCCATTTACGAGCCCCCGGCACTGCACGAGGTCGGCGACTTCGACGAGCTCACCAAGTGCCTCGGCATCGGGAGCTGCCAGGACTTCGTCGGCTGCGGCTACGCCGTCGTCTGCTTCTTCTGATCACAAGGGGTGCCGGTG
>NZ_JBHVET010000284.1:0-9764 GCF_042802135.1 Kitasatospora sp. NPDC057512 | reverse complement strand
CCCGCGCTACTGGACCGCCACCCGGTTGCGCCGGGTGCGCGGCGGTGCGCTGATGCACCGCGCGGCCGCCGTCACCACCCTCACCGACGAGGCCCGCGTCGTCCTGGAGGAGCAGTTCCGGCTGCCCGACGGCAAGGTGCACGTGATTCCCAACTCCCGTGCCGCCGAGAGCTATCCGCCCGCCGACGGCCGGGACGACCGGCGCGCCGCGCGGCACGCGCTGGGCCTGCCGGCCGACGTGCTGCTGGTCGCCTGGATCGGGGCGATAGCCCCGGAGAAGCGGCTCGACCTGGCCCTCGACGTGCTCGACCGGCTGCCCGACGTCCGGCTCGCCGTCGCCGGGGACGGGCCGCTGCGCGAGACGCTGGCCCGCCACCCGGCCGCCGCCCGCGCCCACTTCCTCGGCCCGCTGCCCGACCCGGCCCCGCTCTACCGCGCCGCCGACGCGCTGCTGCTGACCAGCGACAGCGAGGGCGTGCCCGGCGCGCTGATCGAGGCGGCGCTGGCCGGGGTGCCCGCCGTGGCCACCGACGTCGGCTGGGTGCGCGAGGTGGTCCGGGACGGTGCCACCGGCGCGCTGGTCGCCCCCGGGGACCCGCTCGCCCTCGCCGAGGCGCTGGGCAAGGTGCTCGCGGTCAACCGGGCGGGCCTCGGTGCGGCGGCCCGGGCGCACGCGCTGGAGCACTTCGAGCTGGGCGCCGTCGTGGACGCCTGGCAGCAACTGGTCGCCGAGGTGTGGACGGCGGGCCCGGAGGCCGCCCGCTGACCGGGACGGACGGCCGGCCAGGGCTGTCGTGCCGACCGGGGTGGCCGCACCGGCCCCGGCGGGTGGCCGGCGCGTCCGCGAGCCCGGCGCGACTGGGCCGTCCGGGCGAATCCGGCGCGGTCCGTGCGCAGCAACTGGCCGGTAGCGAAACGTCACCAGCACACTGCCCGGTGTGAAATCGAAGTCGCTGCTGCGGTCCACCGTTCTGCTCGCCGTCGCCGTCGGGATCGCCGCGTCCCCCGTCCAGGCCGGCGCGATCACCCACCAAATCCCCTTCGGGGGCGCCCAGTTCGTCAAGCTCGACCATCCGCAACCGGTCCGTGAGAGCGCCCGGACCGAGGCGGTCGAGTTCTTCTGGTACGACTGCAGCCACTCCCAGGCGCTCGAACAGCCCCTGCAGGCCTGGGCGGAGAAGCACCGCGCCGATGCCGCGCTGCGCCGCATCCCGGCCGTCTGGCCCGGCAGTCCGGACGAGACCGCGCAGCGGAGTCACGCCCGGATCTTCTACACGCTGGAGCGCCTCGGCCAGGTCGACCGCCTCCAGGTCAGCGTCTTCCGCGCCGTGCACACCGAGCGGATCGACCTCACCACCGAGGCCACCGCCACCGACTGGGCCGCGGGACAGGGTGTCGACGCCAAGGCGTTCGGCGAGACGTACCGCTCGGCCGAGGTGACGCGGTCGGTCGAGGAGGCCGCCGCCGACTTCACCCGCTACGGCGTCAACGAGCTGCCGACGGTCGTCGTCCAGGGTGAGTACCGGACCTCGCCGACCCAGGCCGGCGGGGTCGAGGCGATGCCCGAGGTGCTCGACCACCTGGTGCGGCAGGAGCAGGCGCAGCGCCACTGAGCCGGCGCTTCGGCCTGGACCGCTTCGCGCTGCACGCCGTCGACTTCGGTGCCCCCGTCGGCCTGCGCCCGGCCACCCGGCGCGCGCTTCAGTCGCGGCGCAGCAGGTAGGTGACGAAGCCGAGCGTCCCCCGGTAGCCGTGCAGCCACCCGGTGCGGTGTCGGTCCGCCGCCTCCCGGGCGGCGGCCGCGTCCGGGTGGTCCGGGTGGTCCAGCGCCCACTCGGCCAGCGAGCCCGTCCAGGCGAACTCGTACTCGTCCCACTCCTGTTCGGTGCTGACGTGCCCGAACACCGGCGTCCAGCCCTCCCCGAGGACCCGGTCGGTGGTCGTCGCGAGATCCGCGAAGTCCTCCCGTGCCGCGCCCAGTCCGTCCAGTGCCGCCCGGGACGGCTCGCGCTGCCAGAACCCCTCGCCGACCAGCAACCGGCCGCCCGGGGCCAGGAGTTCGCGGGCCGCGGCGAGCGTCGGCAGCAGGCCGTCGAAGGCATGGGTGGCGCCGACGCACAGCACCAGGTCGAAGGGCTCCTTCGCGGTGAACTCCCGTGCGTCCAGGTGGTGCAGGCCGATCCGGCGGACCACGCCCAGCGCGGCCGCGGACTCCCTGGCCCGGGTCAGCGCCGCCGCGTCCAGGTCCACGCCCACGGCCCGCCAGCCCGGGCCGGCGGCCAGCGCCCGGAGCAGCCAGGCGCCCTCGCCGCAGCCCAGGTCCAGGGCCCGGCCCTGCTCCGTCCCGGCCATGGCGCGGTCCAGCAACCGGGCCACCGACCCGTCCGCCAGCGGGGCCGCGATCGGGTGGTGGGCATGGGCGAGGCGGGAGATCTGCTGACGGTCCATCCGAGCAGTATGGATCGGGGCGGTGCGGCGCGCAGGGGGTTTCTCAGGCCCGGGAGTACGTCCGCCCCTTCCAGGCCGAGCCCCGGCCGCGCCAGTGCTGCACCGCCGAGTCCACCGTCATCAGCAGGTACAGCCCCGCGGTGAACGGCAGCAGCAGCACGGCCGCGGCCGGCTGCCCGTAGTACCGGACCATCGGCAGGTACGTGCCCGCCATCAGCGCCCACGCCGCCCCACCCGCCGCGGCCACCGCCGGCGTACCCGCCACCAGCCCGGCCACCGTCGCCACCGGCGGCACCAGGTACACCAGCGCCAGCCCCAGCACCGTGCCGAGCAGCAGCAGCGGCGAATGCCCGAGCTGGGCGTACGCGCTGCGCGACACCATCCGCCACAGCTGCTCCAGCCGCGGGTACGGACGCACGCTGTCCACGTCGTCGGCCAGACCCAGCCAGGTCCGGCCGCCGGTCGACTTCACCGCCCGGGCCAGCGACACGTCGTCGATCACCGCGCCGCGGATCGCCGCCACCCCGCCCGCCCGCTCCAGCGCCTCCCGCCGCACCAGCGAGCAGCCGCCGGCCGCGGCCGCCGTCCGGGCGCCCGGACGGTTGCTCCGGCGGAACGGGTACAGCTGGGCGAAGAAGTACACGAAGGCCGGCACGATCAGCCGCTCCCAGCCGGTCTCCACCCGCAGCCGGGCCATCTGGGACACCAGGTCCAGGCCGTGGCCCTCGGCGGCGGCCACCAGCTCGGCCAGCGAATCCGGGCCGTGCGCGATGTCGGCGTCCGTCAGCAGCAGGTACTCGGCGTCCGGACCGGCCAGCTCCACACCGTGCCGCAGCGCCCACAGCTTGCCGGTCCAGCCCGGCGGCAGCGGGGGAGGGGTGGTGACGGTGAGCTCCAGCCCGTCGATCGTCCGCAGCTCCGCTGCCAGCGCGCCGGTGTCGTCCGAACTGTGGTCGTCCACCAGGATCACCCGGGCCCGCCCCGGGTACTTCTGCGCCAGCAGCGTCGGCAGGCTCACCGGGATCACCGAGGCCTCGTCCCGGGCCGGCACCACGACCGCCACCTGCGGCCAGCGGACCGGCGGGCGACGCGGCGGCAGCCGTACGTCGGTGCGCCAGAACGAGCCGTGGCAGAACGCCAGCCAGAGCCAGACCAGCAGGGAGAACGCGGCGATCCACAGCAGGACGGTCACCCCGGCAGTCTGCCGCAGAACCGGGCCCGACGGGCGGATCGACTAAAGTCTTGAGCCGTGAAGATCGCACTGATGGACTCCGGAATCGGCCTGCTGGCCGCCGCCGCCGCCCTTCGGAAGCTGCGCCCGGACGTGGATCTGGTGCTCTCTTCCAACCCGGCCTCGATGCCGTGGGGGCCCCGTACGCCGGAAGAGGTCACCGAGCTGGCCCTCGGCTGCTGCCGGGCCGCCGCCGCGCTCGAACCCGACGCGCTGGTGATCGCCTGCAACACCGCCTCCGTCCACGCGCTCGCCACCCTGCGGGCCGAGCTGGAGCCCGGGCTGCCGGTGGTCGGCACCGTCCCGGCGATCAAGCCCGCCGCCGTGCGGGGCGGCCGGGTCGCCATCTGGGCCACCCCGGCCACCACCGGCAGCGCGTACCAGCGCGGGCTGATCCGCGACTTCGGCGGTTCGGCGGACATCACCGAGGTCGCCTGCCCGGGCCTCGCGGACGCGGTCGAGCACGGCGACGACGAGGCCATCACGGCCGCCATCGCCGACGCCGCCGCCCGGACGCCGGCCGGCACCGACGCCATCGTGCTCGGCTGCACCCACTACGAACTCGTCGACGACCGCATCCGCGCCGCCGTCGCTCCGACCGCCGCCCCGGGACTGACCCTGCACGGCTCGGCCGACGCCGTCGCCGCCCAGGCCATCCGCCGCGTCGCCGACCCCACCCGCACCGGCACCGGCACCCTCACCGTCCTCCACGCCGGCACTCCCGCCCACCTCCCCCCGGCCGCCGCCCTCTACCCCCAGGGCAACACCCTCGCCACCCTCATCGGCTGAGCGCGCGCGGGAAGTCGGCCCGGCCGACTCCCCACGCAGCCGCTCCCTGAAGGCCTGCCGGTCAGTCGCACGGAAAGTCGACCCGGCCGACTTCTCGCGCAACGACTGCCTTGAACCGCCCTTAGCTCCCCGGCGTGAGCAGCTGGCCACCCCGGTTTCTACGCGCATAGAGCCATGGGGCGCGGGGGCTCGGCCCTGCCGGCGTGCGCAGGGAGTCGACCAGGCCGACTTCCTGCGGCAGCCCGGCCCTTGGACGTCTGCCCGGGCGCATAGGAAGTCGGGCCGGCCGACTTCCCATGCGGGGGCCGGGCCCGCCCAGCAGCCCGTTGAGCGTGTGCTCGCTGTGGTCTCCAGGGGCGCGCCAGAAGTCGGTCGGGCCGACTTTCGGGGTGGGTTCGCGCCGGAAGTCGAGTGGGTGGAGGCGACTTTTTGCGAGGGCGGGCGAGGCATTCCGGACGCCCGTAATGCTTTGGCCGGGCACACGAGAAGTCGGGCGGGCCGACTTTTGGTGCGGGATTGGTTCGAGTGGTTGGTTGCTATTGGGGTGGGCCGGCCGGGGTTGCCGGGACGGTGCCGCACAGGAAGTCGGCCAGGCCGACTCCCTGTGCGGCGCGATTGCGCCCGTTGCTAGGCGACGGCCTGGCGGCGCCAGCGGCGGTAGGCGGGTTCGAGGCCGGAGAGGATGGTGTCGAAGCGGCGGGTGCTGGTGGTGGAGTCGACCTGGAGGCGGCTGATCTGGAGGGGATGGGAGGGGAGCCGGGGGCCCAGGCGATGGTCGGAGAGGAAGCCGAGTCGGTAGCCGAGTTCCTGCAGGACGGTTTCGGCGCGGACGTCGTGGCCGCCGTCCGGGTAGGCGAAGGCGATCGGCGGTTCGCCCAGCCAGCGGGTGAGGGCCTCGTGGGCGCCGGTGATCTCGGCGCGTACGGTGTCGTCGTCGCAGCGCCCGAGGCACGGGTGCCCCTGGGTGTGGTTGCCGATCGCGACGCCCCCGTCCCGCAGGGCGAGCAGGTCGGCCGGGGTCAGCTGCTCCTGGCGGGGCGGCCGGCGGTCGGCGCTGACCCGCAGTTCGTGCAGGCTGCGCCGCCGGTCCGGGTCCGGCATGGCCTTGAGCCGCCGGAGCAGCTGGGACGGGTGTCCGCAGTCGAGCGAGCGGGCCCGGCCCCCGTGCCGGGCGAGGAAGTCGGCCTCGTGCCACCAGAACGGCCGCTCGGTGCCGATGAGCTCCGAGATGACGAACGCGGTGGCCGGAATGCCCCGGGCGTCGAGGGCCGGCAGGGCGTGGGTGAGGACGCTCCGGTCGGCGTCGTCGAAGGTGACCAGGACGCTCCGGGGTGGCAGTGGCCGCCGTTCGGTCACAGCCTGGAGGACCGCCTCGAGCGAGACCGGTGTGGCGAGCCGCTGGAGCCGGTCGAGCTGGGCGCCGAAGGAGCGGTGGTCGGTCACCCCGTGGTACGCGAGCACCGCGAGCCGTTGGGCGGCCAGGGCTCGGAACAGCGGCTGGACGGGGGCGAACCGCAGCCATTCGCCCCGAGCGTCCTGCTGTTCCGTATCGACGGCCGCCCGGTGACGGCCCCCGCCGTCCGGGTGCGCGCCGTGGCGGTGCTCCTCGCGCCGACGGTCGCCGTGCAGGAGATCGCCGCGAAGGTGATCGCCGTGCAGGTGATCGCCGTGGAGGTGATCGCCGTGCGGACGGTCGGTGGACCGGCCGGTGGGCCGGCCGGTGCCGTGCCGGTCCGCCGACCATCCGACGGTCAGGGGCAGCGCGCGCATGCGGGGTGCCGGCCGGGCGCGGGCCATGGAGATCGATGTACTGGACCGGGACTGCGGCACGGTTCCCCCTCGTTCGCCGAGCGGCGTGGCGGTACCGCCGGAGGACGGAGCCCGGCCTCCGACTCCAGGGGCGGCGGCTCCGCTCCTGGATATTCCTGTTCTCGGTGGGGGGTTCACACCCGTCCCTCGAACGGCTCCTGGATCACTCAATGCCATTGAGACCGCTGCACCGGACGGATGGTTGTACCGGGGGGACGAGGATTTTTCGTGGACTGATTGTGGAGCCGGAATGCGCGCGCGGACGCCTCGGACACACTTCGGAGCGGGCCCGGCGAGCCGCTGACCAGCCCGGATCCCCCAGTCGCGCAGCGTGTCCGGGTCTTCACTCCCTGCGGGCTGCCACCCGCGCCGCCCCGGGGTACCTTGGGCTCATGGCAGATGCGGACCGTGACCCCTTGCACCGCCACGGGGCCTCCCGGATGGCTCGCGCGTGCAGCGGCGGAGCCCTGGTCACCCACCAGGTCCCGCTGACCGTGGTGGGCCTGGCCTGCCTGGCGCTCGGCATCGTCGTGGCCGTGTTCGTACCGGACAGTGACGGGCCGGCCTGGGCGATGGCGGTGGCCGGCTGTCTGGCCGCGGGCGTCCTGCTGCTCGGCCGGATCGCCTTCGGCGTCTTCCGCGACCGGCGCCGCGCCGCGCTCTGACGGCGCCCCGGTCGGCGTACCGGCCGTACGGTCGGCGGGTTCCGTCCGGGCGTTGCCCCCACCCGTAACGTCGATCGCTCTCGGAATTCCGAAACGGCCGATCGAGCGAAATTGGTCAGACCGACTGAATATCGTCCAGTCGGACAATCTCAGGCCCTCTTCTTTCACCATTCCCGGACGACAGCTTCATCCCGCCTCTACTGTGAAGGCGTTCTTCCGGCTCGAAGCGCCGTGGAGGTGGAGCGATGAGCGGTAGACCGGATCGCGCCGTGGCCGCCTCATGAGACGCGCCGGCGACATCGCCGTCGCCGCCCTGGCCGCGATCGTCGCACTGCCGCTGGCCCTGCTGATCGCCGTCCTGCTCCGCTGCGGCACCGGCGGCCCGGTCCTCCAGCGGCAGATCCGGACCGGCCGGCACGGCCGCGAGTTCCAGCTCCTGCGCTTCCGGACCGGAGGGGACGGCCGGCTCACCGCCCTGCTGCGACGAACCGGCCTGGACGAGCTGCCGCGGCTGTGGAACGTGGCGCGCGGCGACATGGGGGTGATCGGGCCCCGGCCGGTCGGCCCGGACCAGGCGGTGCGCTACTCCCGCCGGGAGCGCGGCCGGCTCGCGGTCCGGCCCGGCCTCACCGGCTGGGCCCAGCTGCAGGCCCTGAGCCGCGGCCGGACGCCCCGCCCGCTCAGCCGCCCCGAGTGGGCGGAGCTCGACCTCTGGTACGTCGAGCACCGTTCGTTCGGGCTCGACCTGCGCATCCTCGGGCTCACCGTGCTCGCCCTGCTGCGGCCCGACACCGGCCGGGCGCACCGGGTCGGCCCGGAGCCGCCCCGATAGGCTGCGGCCCATGGCCATTCCCCCCTTCCTCGCCGAGCTCCGCGCCATCGTGGGAACCCGCCCGCTCTGGCTGAGCGCCGTCGTCGCCGTCGTGCTGGACGACCGCGACCGCGTGCTGCTCGCCCGCCGGGCCGACGACGGCCGGTGGGCGCCGGTCGGCGGCATCCTCGACCCCGGCGAGCAGCCCGCCGACGGCGTGGTGCGCGAGTGCGAGGAGGAGACGGGCGTGGTGGTCGTGCCCGAGCTGCTCGCCTCCGTCACCGTCTCGCCGCAGGTCACGTACCCGAACGGCGATGTGACGCAGTACCTGGTGCTGACCTTCCGCTGCCGCGCGGTCGGCGGCGAGGCACGGGTGAACGACGACGAGTCGCTGGACGTCGGCTGGTTCGGGCTGGACGAGCTGCCGCCGATGATCGAGAGCGAGCACGAGCGGCTGCGCCACGCGCTGGAGTGCGAGGGCCCGGCGGTCTTCACCTGGGAGGGCAAGGAGCGCCCCTGAGCCCGGGGCGGGCCCACCGCGGCCCGCCCCGGCGCCTGGACCGTTCCTGAACCGCCCACCGCTGCTCCCTGGACCCGCCCGCGCCGGGTCAGCCCTTGTGCTGCCGGTAGGCCTCCTCCGCCGCGTCCAGCACCGCGGCCAGGTCCCCGCCCGCCGTGGCGGTGGCGGTCGCGGCCACCGCGCCCTCGACGAACGGGGCGTTGGCGAACCGGACCGGGAACGGCAGCCCGTGCTCGTCGGCGTCGGCCAGCAGCGCGCGGACGGTGGTGACCGCCCCGCCCAGGTCGGCGAGCACCACCACGCCGTGGCCCTGGTCCACCCGCCGGGTCGCGGCGGCCACCAGGACGGCGCTGATGCCCGGTCCGTCCGACGGGTCGCCGCCGGTCGCCGCGACCGGTGCGGGGGAGTCGGATCCGGTCAACGCGAGCGCGAGGGAGCGTACGGCGGTGGCCAGTTCCTGGCTGTGCGAGACCAGGACGATCCCGACCCGCCCGTGCGTGGCGGTCCGGGCGGGGGTCGGCCGGGGCAACCGGCTGGGCGCGGGAGGCGTACGGGGTGCCGGGGGATGGGCCGAGGGGGCGTCGGAGATGGGGATGACGTCGGCGCGGGTGCCGTCCCGGCGGCTCATCGGCTGCTCCCTCGAACGGGTCGGTCGGTGGATCGTTCTGGCAAGGCGCGCTCGGTCGAACCGGTCATCCCGGTCAGGCAGGGCGGTGCGGCGGAGCGACGGCGGCCGGGGCCGCGCGGGGCCGCCGGGGCCTCCCGGCCGTCCGGGCCCCCGACGGTCGGCGGACGGCCGGCGGGTCCGCCCTCCGGCGCCTCCCGGGCCGGGCCGGGGAAGCGGTCGGACGGCGCCCTGGCAGCACTCTGGCAGCTGCCCGCCGCCCCCGCCGGTCGGGACACGCCTCAACCCGTCCTCCGGCCCTGCCCGTCCCCGCCTGGAGGAGTCCTCGTCAACCCGCTGACCGGGGCCGGGCGGTGTGGCTAGGCTGGCCCCGGAACGCCGTCGGGAGGAGATCGGTCAGTGGGATCCAACAGCGGGACGGACACGGAGGTCAGCGTGGTGCAGCCGGATCTGGCGCCGAACGGGAAGCCCAGGGTGGACTTCACCGGGGCGGAGTGGCTGTGCAGCAGCCAGGGCGTCGGCGACGTGCAGATCGCCTTCGTGGACGGCTACATCGGGATGCGGGACGGCCGCCAGGAGGACGGGCCGGTCCTGGTCTTCACGCCGGGCGAGTGGCGGGCCTTCGTGCTCGGCGCCCGGGACGGCGAGTTCGACCTCACCTGAGGCGCACGGAGCCGATCGGTGCCGAGCCGGTCGGTGCCGAGCCGACCAGTGCGGAGCCGGTCAGTGCCGAACCCGGCACCACGGGAGCGGACCCCCGTTCGACGGGGGGGCGCGCCCTAGGCGAGATTTCGGGGCCCCACAACACAACAGATTGTCCCATTTGCGAGGCCCCGCAGAAGTTATTGTTTATGTTATACCAAACC
>NZ_JBHVET010000283.1:0-9765 GCF_042802135.1 Kitasatospora sp. NPDC057512 | reverse complement strand
CTCCGGGCCTCTGGCCTTTGTAGCGGGGACAGGATTTGAACCTGCGACCTCTGGGTTATGAGCCCAGCGAGCTACCGAGCTGCTCCACCCCGCGTCGGTGGTCAAACCATAGCACGGGCGCGGGGTGGAACGGAAAACGGTTACCGCAGCTCAGCGGCCGCCTCCGCGGACTACGGCTGCGGGCTGGGCGATCCGCCGCCGGTGGCGCCCGGGGCGGGAGTGCCGGCCGGGGCCGACGCCGGGCTGCCGCCGCGGGCCGCCTCCGCGGCCTTCAGGGCGTCGCCGAGCGCCTTCTGGGCGTTGCCGTAGGCCACCCAGTCGCCGTTCTTGAACGCGGTCTGGCTGTCGCCGTACGCCTTCTCCGCGTCCGAGAGCGCCTTCTGGAGCTCCGGTGAGATCGTCCCGCCCGGCGCCGGCGTCGCGGGCGCCGTCGGGGTGGTCGGAGTCCCGGTGCCCGGCGTGGACGGCACGATCGGGGTGGTCGACGGGGGCGCCCCGCCGAACACCTTCTTCAGCGCGGCCTCCAGGGTGTCCTCGAACGCCACGTTGTCGTCCCCGTACACCGCCAGGACCTTCTGCATCGTCGGGTACTTGGCACCGCGTCCGCGCACGTACACCGGCTCGATGTTGAGCAGCCCGCCGCCGACCGGCAGGGTCAGCAGGTTGCCGTACTCCAGCTCGGCGTCCCCGCCGCTCTTCAGGGCGAAGATCTGGTTGGCCACCTCCTGGCGGGAGTTGAACTTCGACTGCACCAGGCCGGGGCCGGGGGCGCCGCTCTCGCCCGTCATCTTCAGGATGCGGATCTTCCCGTAGTCGTCCCCCGGGTCCGCGTTGACGGCCATGAAGGCCGCCAGGTTGGGCCGCTGGTTGGGCACGAAGGTGCTGGTGAGCGAGAAGTTCGCGGTGTTGGTGTCCGGCATCCGCACCGTCACGTAGTACGGCGGCTGGACCTGCTTGGTGTCGCTGCTCGGGTCCACCGGGACCTGCCAGATGTCACTGCCGTTGAAGAAGGAGTTGGCGTCCGTGACGTGGTACTGGCCGAGCAGGTCGCGCTGCACCTTGAACATGTCCTGCGGGTAGCGCAGGTGCGGCAACAGCGTCTGCGGGATGTCCGCCTTCGGCTCGACGGTGCCCGGGAAGGCCTTCATCCAGGTCTTCAGGACCGGGTCCTTCTCGTCCCACTGGTAGAGCTTCACCTCGCCGGTGTAGGCGTCCACCGTGGCCTTGACCGAGTTGCGGATGTAGTTGACCTGGTTGGCGGCGGTCAGCAGCTCACCGCGCTGGTTGGTCAGCGAGTCCTTGGTGGCGGCGCCCAGCGTCGTCTTCGAGGAGAACGGGAAGCCGTCCGAGGTGGTGTAGCCGTCCAGCACCCAGACCACGTGGCCGTCCTGCACCACCGGGTACGGGTCGGCGTCGATCGACAGCCACGGCGCGACCTTCTCCACCCGCTCCTTCGGCGTGCGGTTGTAGATGACCTTGGCGCCGTCGGTGATGGCCCCCGCGTAGAGGATCTGCGGCTCCGTGAAGCGCACCGCGTACGCGGCCCGGGTCAGCGGGTTGTCCAGCGAGACGCCGCTGCCGCCGGAGTAGGTGTACTCGGCGTTCTGGCCGGTCTTGGGATCGGTGTAGTCGATCTCCTTGTTGGCGCCGCCGACGATCGAGTACGTGGTGGTCTTCTCGCCGTAGTAGATCCGCTGCTGGTAGTCGCCCAGCGTGCCGGTGGCCGGCAGGCCCGACTCGGTGAACACCGGCTGGCCCTTGTCGTCGACCTGGTTGCCCTTGGCGACCACCGCGCCGTAGCCGTGGGTGTACTTGAAGTGGTCGTTGATCCAGTTGCGCTGCACGCCGTTGAGGTCGAGCTCGCGCAGGCCGATCACGCTGTCCTGCTTGTCCTGCCCGGTGCCGTAGCGGTCCACGTCCAGCGTGTTCGGGAAGGCGTAGTAGTTGCGCTGCTGCTCCAGCGACTGGAACGCCGGCGAGACGACGTTCGGGTCCAGCAGCCGGATGTCCGCGATGGTCTGCGCGTCCGGCTTGAGCGCGTCGGCGCTGGTCGTGCCCTGCGGGGTGTACTGGGTGGTCTGCGCGTCCGCGATCCCGTACGCCTGGCGGGTGGCGTCGATGTTCTTCTGGATGTACGGCGTCTCCTTGGCCTGCTCGTTCGGCTTGACCTGGAACTGCTGCACGATCGCCGGGTACAGCCCGCCGATCAGCACCGCCGACAGCACCATCAGCCCCAGGCCGATCAGGGCCGGGGCCCAGGTGCGGCGGATCGGGGTCAGGAAGAACAGCACCGCGCAGATGATCGCGACGAAGAACAGGATGGTCTTGGCCGGCAGGAACGCGTTGGCGTCCACGTAGCGCAGACCCGTCCAGCCCGAGACGCCCTTGTACGAGCCGGTCTTCACCGCCAGCGCGTACCGGTCCAGCCAGTACGCGACGGCCTTCAGCAGCACGAACACGCCCAGCAGCACCGCCAGGTGCCCCTGCGCGCCCGCGCTCGCCCGGCGGCCCGGGCCCTGGAGCCGCAGCCCGCCGTACAGGTAGTGCACCAGCGCCGAGGTCAGCAGCGAGACGATCACCGCGCTGAACGCGAAGCCCAGCACGAACTCGTAGAACGGCAGGTCGAAGGCGTAGAACGAGACGTCCATGCCGAACTGCGTGTCCTTCTCACCGAAGGAGGTCGAGTTCGTCCACATCAGCCAGGTCCGCCACTGGCCGGAGGCCGCGGCGCCGGCCACCAGGCCGATCACCAGCGAGACCCCGATCAGCGCCCAGCGCTTGAACGGCGCCAGGCCCGACCGGTAGCGGTCCAGGCTCTGCTGCTCCACCGACATCGCCGACAGCGGCGGCCGCAGCCGGTGCGCCAGCCAGATGTTGAAGCCGACGATCACCGCCATCAGCAGGCCGAACACCGCGAACAGGCCGATCTTCGTCCACAGCTGGGTGGTGAACACCGAGGAGAAGTGGACCGACCTGAACCACAGCCAGTCCGTCCAGAAGCCCGCGAACATGACGAACAGCAGGAAGAGCACCGCGAGCACGCCCAGGGTCAGCAGGGCCACCCGCGCCCGCCGGGAGGGCGGGCCTACCCTGCGCCGGAAACCCGGCCCTGAGCGTTCGGGCATCTGGAAGACCACGGTGGCACCTCGGCTGTGTCGTCTGAATGGGGTCGGTCGTCAGAGCAACTTAACCAGGCTTTGGCCGAGTTCCCACCGTTAGCAGACGGTTACGACGACCACCCGCCGCCGGCCGTCCCCGCCGCGGCTCCCGCGGCCCTCCCGGCGGCCCGCGACGACCCCCCGACCGCCCCCGGCGGCCTTCCGGCGAGCGCGCCCCGCCCGGCGTGTGAGGATTGAGGCATGTCCGACGCGTCTGATCTGAACAACTCCCCCGACGACGTCTCCAAGCTCCCGGCCGCCACCCCGCTGACCCGGGCCGCGCTGGAGATCGACGAGTACGCCTCCACCCTCGGCTGGGACCTCCCGGCCCGGCTGTTCGCCCTGGTGGACAGCGCCGCCCTGCGCAAGGCCAACCCGAAGATCGCCAAGCAGCTCGGCCTCGCCGACGGCGACGAGCCCGGCCTGACCCCGATCGAGCAGGACGAGCTGCCGGCCGGCATGGAGCTCGACAAGTTCCTCGGCACCATCGCCTGGCCCGACTCCGTGGCCGGCTGCGCCCTGGTCGTCGAGCGCCTGATGCTTCCCCCGGGCGCCGAGCAGTCCCGCCCGCGGGGCGCCTCCGACGCCCAGCTCGCCGAGTGGGTGGCCAACCACCCCAAGCGCGAGGAGGTGCGGATCACCGCCGCGGTGCTCCGCGACGGCAAGAAGGAGATCGCGCTGCGGCTGCGCTCCAAGGACGTCGCCCGCGAGGTGCTGACCGGCCCCGACCTGGTGCCCGGCCTGACCGACGCGCTGCTGGCGACCTTCGCCTGACGCCTCCCCGCCGATGGTCCCGGGCGGCCGCCCCCAGGCGGCTGCCCGGCAGGCCTCGTGCCGACGGCCCGGCCGCTACCGGCGCTGCTCGGCGACTACCCGGCCGCTACTTGGCCGCTACTTGGCGGCGCAGGACGGCAGCGCGGAGGTCTGCCCGGAGCGGACCTGCTCCAGCGACTTCAGCGCGCTGTCCAGCGTGTCCGTCTTGATCAGGGTCAGCCCGGACGGAACGTTCTTGGTCGCCTCGGCGCAGTTCGAGGACGGGGTGAAGAAGTACTCGGCCCCGGCGTCCCGGGCGGCGATCAGCTTCATCGAGATGCCGCCGATCGGACCGACCTTGCCGTCGTCGTCGATGGTCCCGGTGCCGGCCACGAACCTGCCGCCGGTGAGGTCGCCGCCCGGGGTGAGCTTGTCGATGATGCCGAGCGAGAACATCAGGCCGGCGCTCGGGCCGCCGACGTCCTGCAGCCCGATGTCGATCTGGAACGGGTAGGTGTGCCGGATCCCGGTGCCGATGCCCACCACCGCGAGCTCCGCCCGCTCGGCGGGGGCCTTCGGGTCGAGGTCCCTGGCCCGGACGGTCGGGACGGTGACGTCGGTCTTCCCGCCCGCCGTGGCGGCGCCGTTCGCGTCCTTGACCCGCGGCACGACGGTGAAGACCGCCGACTCGCCCGGCTTGTGCTTGGTGACCGCCGCGACCACCTGGTCGACCGAGCCGGCCGGGACGCCGTCCACGGCCACGATCTGGTCGCCCGCGTGCAGCCGGCCCTCGGCCGGGGCGCCCGCGGTGACCGACTTCACGATCAGCTCACTGCCGACCGGCACGCCCAGCTGCTTGAGCGCCGCGGTGCGGGCGCTGTCCTCGGAGGAGGCGAACTCCTCGGCGTTCTGCTTCTTGGCGTCCGCGTCCGACTGCCCCTTGGGGTAGACGTTGTCGTGCGGCACCACCAGCACGTCGTCCCGTAGCCAGCCGACCACCGCGTTGACCAGGCTGGGCTCGTACTTGGCCCCGGTGACCTGGACGGTGGTCATGTTGAGGTGCCCGGTCGTCGGGTACGACTCGTGCCCGCTGATGCTGATCACCGGCTTGCCGCCCTGGTTGCCGAGCGTGTTGTACGTCGGCCCCGGGCTCATCTCCGTGTACGGCACCTTCATCAGCACCGAGACGCAGAGCAGCGCTATGAGCAGCAGGGTGGCAGCGAGCATCGTCGCGGAGCGGCGTGGCATGCCTCGACAGTACGGGACGTGCCTGAAGCGGCGCCCGCCGGGCTACCGGCCGGAGCCCTCACCCGGGGCGGCGGCGCCCGCGGTGGTGCGTTCCATCGCGGCCATGAAGCGCCGGTGTTCGGCGAGTGAGGCCGGATCGCCGGTGGCCCGCGGGGCCCGCTGGGCCCACCCCGCCCAGAGGGCGGCGACCAGGACGGCGACAACCGGAATGATCAACCAGGCGAGCACACCCATACCAGCACTCCCAGCTCGTCGTGTCTATGAGCAGATTAACCACTCCGGCGGACAACGCGGCCGGCGCCGTCCGGGTTACGGGACGGCCGATCGGCTCACTTCCAGGGAGTATCCGGAGCGCCGACACGGACCCGTTGGAGTGAGACCGCGGCGCGCCTGACCCGACGGACGCGCGAGGTGTGCCGTCCGGTTCCGACCGGTCCCGTGTCCTCGCCTCCGGTCCCGCGCCGTCCGGTCCGGTTCCGTCGTGCCCGGGCCCGCCTCAGCAGCGTCCGGCGCCGACCCACTCCTCCGCGCCGTCGGAGAAGACCTGGTGCTTCCAGATCGGCACCTCGTGCTTGAGGTCGTCGATCAGCCGGCGGGCGGCCGCGAAGGCCTCGCCGCGGTGGGCGCAGGAGACGGCGACGATCACGGCCTTGTCGGTGATCTCCAGCCGGCCCACCCGGTGGACCGCGGCCAGCGCCCGGACCGGGAAGTCCGCGGCCACCTTCTCGGCGACCCGGCGCAGCTCCTGCTCGGCGGTGGGGTGGCAGCTGTACTCCAGCGCGGAGACCGACTTGCCGCCGTCGTGGTCCCGGACCGTCCCGACGAAGACGGTGGTGCCGCCGGCCGCGTCGTCGCCGACCGCCTCGTACACCTCGTCCAGCGAGAGCGGGGTGTCGCGGATGGCGAGCAGGCGGATGGGGTCGTGGTTGTCGGACATGACCCCATGATTCCCCATCCGGGACGGTCCGGGGCAAGTGCTTTCCGCATCACGGTTCCGGAATTTCGCATCGTGAGAAGTCGCGCGCGGGAAGCGCCGCCCGGCCCGCCGGTCGGGCCCGGCTACTCAGCACCGGCCGCTCAGGACCGGCCGCTCAGAACCGCCGCCGCTTGCGGGCCCGGCGCACCAGCGCCGCCGTACCGACCAGCGCCACCGTCGCCCCGGCCGCCCCCAGACTGGTCGCCGCCTCCTTGCCGCCCAGCCGGCGCCCGGCCACCGCGTGCTTGCCGGACACCTGCTCCAGCAGCTCGGCCAGCACCCGCTCGTTGGTGTGCGCCGGGCGCCAGCCCGCCTCGTGCAGCCGGCTACCGGACACCACCCACGGGTACATCGTGTACGCCAGGTCCCCGGCCGGGGCCGGGGTCAGGCCGAGCCGGTGCAGCCGCGCGGCCGTGCCGAGCGCCAGCGAGGCCGGCAGCTCCATCCGCCGGATCCCGGACAGCCGCTCCACGTCCTCCTGCTCCAGCCAGCCGTCGCAGCCGACCGTCACCTCGCCCTCGACCAGGCCCAGCGCCGCGTACTCCAGCGCCGCCGCCAGGTCGTCCACGTGGCAGAACTGCCAGCACGGCCGGGAGCCGGCCACCACCAGCAGCCGGGGCGCCTCGAAGTGCCGGGTCAGCACGGTGTCCACGCCGGGGCCCACCACCACGGCCGGGCGCAGCACCGTCACCTGCAGGCCCGGGTGGGCGCGCGGCGCCCGGCGGGCCAGCCGCTCGATCTCCAGCAGGTCCCCGACCAGCGAGGCCTCCTCGGTGGCCCGCAGCTCGGAGTCCTCGGCCAGCGGCACCTCGTTGTCGGCCAGCGCGCCGTAGACCATCGCCGAGGTGCACAGCACCACGCGGTGCACCCCGGCGGCCGCGGCCGCGGTCAGCACCGTCTGGGCGCCGCGCACGTTGTAGGCGCTGCGGGCCCGGGCGTCGGACTCCATGCCGAAGTCCATCGCCAGGTGCACCACCACGTCGACCCCGGCCAGCCGCTCGGCCACCGCCGGGTCGCGCACGTCGAGGACCCGCCACTGCACGCCCGGCACGTCACCGCGCCGGTCGTCCACCGCGAGGACCTTCCGCACGTGCGGGGAGGCCACCAGCCGGGCGGCGACCCGCTCGCCCAGCACGCCTGCGGCACCCGTGACCGCCACGGTCAGCGGCCGTCCGCCGTAGGCTGGAGGCGGCGACGCCGTGGTGTCCGACGCGTCCTCTCCTCCGGTCTCTCCTCCGGTCAGCCCAGAGCGAACGTCCGAGGGCGGGGAACTCACCGGCCATCCTCCACGGTTAGCTTTATGTGCGTACGGACGTGTGTCACGTACGTCCATCCTGCCCGAGGCGAAGGCCCGGTGGTGCACCCGGCGCGGGCCTGCCGCGCGGGAGCCGCCCCGAGTCCCCCACTCCGCCGCCGCCCCGGGCGCAGACTTTCCCGCCACACCCGCATGACGGCCGACCGGATCGAGGACCCCGTGAGCGACCTTCCCTTCGGATTCGGCGTTCCGCCAGAGGAGCCCGAGGACGGCAAGGCCAAGCCCGACGACGCGCAGAAGAAGAAGGACCAGGAGCAGCCCGACAGCGGCCCGCAGCCGTTCGGCTTCGGGGGCGGCAACCCCTTCGGCGCGCTCTTCGGCATGCCCGGCGCCCCGGGCGGCCCCGGCGGCGCCGGTGCCGACAACCCCTTCGCCGCGATGTTCGGCGGCATGAACCCGGGCGACCTCGGCGCCGCCTTCCAGCAGCTCGGCCAGATGCTCTCCTTCGAGGGCGGCCCGGTGAACTGGGACCTCGCCACGAACATCGCCCGCCAGACCGTGGTCGCCGAGCCCGCCGAGGGCAAGAGCAAGGACCGCTCGGTCAGCGCGGCCGAGCGCTCCGCCGTCGCCGAGGCCGTCCGCCTGGCCGACCTGTGGCTCGACGGCTCCACCGAGTTCCCCTCCGGCGCCGGCACCGCCGTCGCCTGGAGCCGCGCCGAGTGGATCGAGGCCACCCTCCCGGTCTGGAAGGACCTGGTGGACCCGGTCGCCGAGCGGGTCGGCAACGCCATGGGCGGCGTCATGCCCGAGGAGATGCAGGCCATGGCCGGCCCGCTGATGGGCGTGATGCGCTCGATGGGCGGCGCCATGTTCGGCACCCAGATCGGCCAGGCACTCGGCGCGCTCGCCGGCGAGGTGGTCGGCTCCGCCGACATCGGCCTGCCGCTCGCCCCGGCCGGCAAGGCCGCGCTGCTGCCGCAGAACGTCGCCGAGTTCGGTGAGGGCCTGAGCGTGCCCGCCGACGAGGTCCGGCTCTACCTCGCCCTGCGCGAGGCCGCCCACCAGCGGCTCTTCGCCCACGTGCCGTGGCTGCGGGCCCACCTGCTGGGCGCCGTCGAGGCCTACGCGCGCGGCATCAAGGTCGACACCTCCCGGATGGAGGAGCTGGTCGGCCAGCTCGACCCCACCAACCCGGAGGCGCTCCAGGAGGCGCTGGCCGGCGGCCTGCTCCAGCCCGAGGACACCCCCGAGCAGAAGGCCGCGCTCGCCCGCCTGGAGACGGCGCTCGCGCTGGTCGAGGGCTGGGTCGACGCCGTCGTGCACGCCGCCGCCGAGCCGCACCTGCCGCAGTCCGGCGCGCTGCGCGAGACCGTCCGCCGCCGCCGCGCGGCCGGCGGGCCCGCCGAGCAGACCTTCGCCACCCTGGTCGGCCTGGAGCTGCGCCCGCGCCGGCTGCGCGACGCCTCCCGGCTCTGGGCGCTGCTCGCCGACGCCCGCGGCATCGAGGGCCGCGACGCGCTCTGGGAGCACCCGGACATGCTGCCCACCGCCGCCGACCTGGACGACCCGGACGCCTTCGTCCACCGGGGCTCCGCCGACGACCTGGAGGGCGGCATCGACTTCGACGCGCTCGACAAGCTGCTCGGCGAGGCCGCGGCCGGCAAGCCCGACCTCACCAAGAAGGACGAGCAGCCGAAGACCGACGAGGACGGCACCGACGGAAAGGGCGAGCCCACCGCATGACGGCCACCGAGACGCCCGCCGGCGGAGCCTCCGCCAGCGCGGCCCCCGCCACCGGCCTGCACGCGGACGCCGTGCGCGCGCTGAGCGGGTGGCGGCCCGCCGACCAGGACCAGGAGCAGCTGCGGCTGGACTACCTGGAGCACCTCGCCGCGCGGCCCGACGGCCTGTACCGCTCCTGCCTGCCCGCGCACATCACGGCGAGCGCGGCGGTCGTCGACCCGGCCGCCGGGCGGGTGCTGCTGACCCTGCACCCCAAGGTCGGCATGTGGCTCCAGATGGGCGGGCACTGCGAGCCCGGCGACCGCGACCTCGCCTCGGCCGCGCTGCGCGAGGCCGTCGAGGAGTCCGGCATCCCCGACCTGGTGCTGCTGGAGAGCGGCGGCACCCCGGTGCCGGCCAAGCTGGACCGGCACCTGGTGCGCTGCGCCGGCAAGGACCGGCCGGAGAACACCCACCTGGACGTCCAGTACATCGCGCTGGCCCCGTCCGGTGCGCAGGCGCTGATCAGCGAGGAGTCGCTGGACCTGCGCTGGTTCGACTACGACCGGCTGCCGGAGCTCACCGACCACTCGGTGCGCGACCTGGTGGCCCGGGCACGGCAGCTGACCGGCTGAGGTGCGACACCGGAAGGG
>NZ_JBHVET010000282.1:0-9776 GCF_042802135.1 Kitasatospora sp. NPDC057512 | reverse complement strand
GGACCGGGTGCCGCACCGGAGTCTCTCAGACGTCGCTGCGCACGAGCCGCACCGCTGCGCCGGCCAGGGCCAGCACCGTCCACAGGAGGAAGACCGCCAGCCCGGCGGCGGGCGACAGGGTGGTCGCGTCGTGGTGCAGGGCGAACATCGCCTCGCCCGCGTGGCTGGGCAGATACGGGCTGATGTGGCTCTGCCAGGACGTGGGGAGCAGCGAGACGAGGCCGGGGACCAGCATCAGGGTGGCCACCAGGACGGAGATGCCGCCGGCCACGGAGCGCAGCAGCGCGCCCAGGGCGACGCCGATCACGCCGACCAGGGCGAGGTAGAGGCCCGCGCCCAGCAGGCCGCGGACGGCGCCGGGGCTGGAGAGGTCCATCGCCACGCGGGTGCCGGACAGGATGCCGCTGTCGGTGAGGAAGGCGACGAACACGCCGACGGTGCCGAGTAGCAGGGCGATCACCCCGTACACGGCCGCCTTGGACCAGAGGACCGGCAGGCGGCGCGGCACGGCGGCCAGGGTGGAGCGGATCATGCCGGTCGAGTACTCGCCGGCGGCGATCAGCACGCCGAGGACGCCGAGCGCGAGCTGGGCGAAGTTGGTGCCGAACAGGGACAGGCTCAGGGCGGTGGCGTCGGAGAAGTCCCGGTCGAGGTGCCGGCCGGAGTCGAGCCTGGACTTGAACTGGACGGCGGCGATCAGGCCGAACGCGACCAGGAACAGCAGGGCCAGGCCGAGGGTGATCCAGGTGGAGCGCAGGGACCACAGCTTGGCCCACTCCGAGCGCAGCACGCGTGCGGCGGTGACCTTGTAGACGGGGCGCGCGGGCCCGGGGCCGGCGGGCGTGGCGGTCTGGCTCGGCGCGAGGGTGCTCATGCCGCGCTCCTCGGGGTCTCGACAGTGGCAGTGGTGGCGGTGGCGGTGGTGGCGCCGTGGTACTCGACGGCGTCCCGGGTCAGGTCCATGAACGCCTCCTCCAGGGAGACGGTGCGGGTGGCGAGCTCGAACAGGGCGATGCCGTGCGAGGCGGCGGTCAGGCCGATCTCGCGGGCGGTGCGGCCGGTGACGAGGAGCTCCTCGGAGCCGGAGCGGCCGGAGATCTCCACGCCGGGGCCGGCGAGCAGGGTGCGCAGCCGGGCCGGGTCGGCGCTGGCCACCGTGACGGCGTCGCCGCCGGCCTCGCGGACCAGGTCCTGGACGGTGGTGTCGGCCAGCAGGCGGCCCCGTCCGACGATGATCAGGTGGTCCGCGACGAGGGCGACCTCGCTCATCAGGTGGGAGGAGACGAAGACGGTGCGGCCCTCGGCGGCGAGCGAGGTGAGGAGGTTGCGGATCCACAGGACGCCCTCGGGGTCGAGGCCGTTGACCGGCTCGTCCAGCATCACCGTCGCCGGGTCGCCCAGCAGGGCGGCGGCGATCCCCAGCCGCTGGCCCATGCCGAGCGAGAACGCGCCGGCCCGCTTCCGCGCCACCGACCGCAGGCCGGTCAGCTCGATCACCTCGTCGACGCGGCGGCGCGGGATGCCGTGGGTGTGGGCCTGCGCCATCAGGTGGTTGAACGCCGAGCGGCCGGGGTGGATCGACCTGGCCTCCAGCAGTGCGCCGACCTCCTGGAGCGGAGCGGCGTGCTCGGCGTAGCGGCGGCCGTTGACGCGCACCGAGCCGCCGGTCGGCGCGTCCAGTCCGACGATCATCCGCATGGTGGTGGACTTGCCCGCCCCGTTGGGCCCGAGGAAGCCGGTGACCGTCCCCGGCCGGACCGTGAAGTCCAGCCGATCGACGGCGGTCTTCTCCCCGTACCGCTTCGTCAGCTGGTGCGCCTCGATCATCGCTCACCCTCAACGTTCGTGGGCCGGGTCGTCCCGGCCGCCGGTGCCTTCCACGCTAGGTTCGACGGCGCGGCGATCCGTGGTACCCGGGGCCGATCATCGCCGGGGGCGTAGTACCGGGGTACCGTGCGCGCGTCCGCCTCCTGGCACAGCCCAGACTGCGGAACTCAGTCCAGGCCCCGCCCCCGGCGGAACCGCTCGGTGAGGGCGTCCGGGGCGATGAGCGGGGCCGGGTAGTCGGCGCCGTGCAGCCAGGGGCGGTGCACGGCCGGGCCGGGCAGGTGGGCGAGCTCGGGGACCCAGCGGCGGACGTACGCGCCGTCCGGGTCGTAGCGGTCGGCCTGGCGCAGCGGGTTGAGCACCCGGTTGGGGCGGGTGTCGGTGCCGGTGCCCGCGACCCACTGCCAGTTGAGCTGGTTGTCGGCCACGTCCCCGTCGACCAGCAGGGACAGGAAGTGGGCGGCCCCGATCCGCCAGTCCAGGTACAGGGACTTGGCGAGGAAGCCCGCCGTCAGCAGGCGGGCCCGGTTGTGCACCCAGCCCTCCTCGGCGAGTTGGCGCATGCCGGCGTCGACGATCGGGTATCCGGTGCGGCCCTGCCGCCAGGCCTCGGCCTCGCGCTCGTCCCGGTGCCAGTGGTCGTCCTTGGCCCGGTAGTCGCGGTGGGCGGCGTCCGGGCGGGCGGCGAGCACCTGGTGGTGGAAGTCGCGCCAGGCGAGCTGCCGGACGAAGGCCTGCGCGCCCTCGCCGTCGCGCCGCAGGGCGCGCTCGACGAGTTCGGTGGCGGACAGGCAGCCGAAGTGCAGGTAGGGGGAGAGCCGGGAGGTGGCGTCGGCGGCGAGGTCGTCGTGCACCCGCGCGTACGCGTCGACGTCCCAGCGCCGCCACCGCCGCCTGGCCGCGGTCTCGCCGCCGGGCGGCAGCGAGGGCGAGAGCGGGCCGGTCGGCCGGAGGTTCTCGCCGCCGATGCCGCCGATGCCGCCGATGGCGCCGAAGCCGCCGATGCCGCCGATGCCGCCGATGCCGTCCGGGGTGTCGAGGGCCCGGGGCGCGCCCAGCACCGTGCGGCGGGGCGCCCGTTGCCAGGCGCGGTGGTACGGGGTGAAGACCGCGTAGTGGTTCCGGCCGGCCGGGGTGATCCGGCCCGCTGGGACGACCGTCAGCGAGGCGTCGTGGACGTGCAGGCGGTCGCCGAACAGCTTGCGCAGCCGCTCCTCCCGCCGGTGCGCGAAGGCGCTGACGCCCGCGGCGACGTGCACGGTGGCGGCACCGGCCTCGGCGGCGACCCTGGCCGTCTGCTCGGCGGGCTCGCCGCGGCGCACGACCAGCCGGGAGCCGATCCGGCGCAGCGAGGCGTCCAGGTCGGCGAGGCAGTCGGCCAGGAAGGCCTGCCGGTTGGGCGCGGCGAACCCGGCGCCCTCGACGGCGGGGTCCAGGACGAACAGCGGGACGACCCGGTCGGCCGCGGAGCGGGCGGCGTGCAGCACGGGGTTGTCGTGCAGCCGCAGGTCCTGGGTGAACAGGGCGATCGATACGGTCACGGGTGGGGCCTCGCAGGTGGTGCCGACGTCGGTGTACCCAGCTTTCTACCGGGACGGCCGGAGCCGTCGGCGGTGCGACGCGGTACTACGAGGTGTGCCCACCGTGCGGCAAGGTGCGGTGGTGTGCGGCATGGTGCGGTGGTGTGCGGTGGGGGCGCCGCGTGAGAGGCTCGCCCCATGGAACAGCGCGTACTCGGCCGGACCGGCCGCCCCGTCTCGATCGTCGGACTCGGCACCTGGCAGCTCGGTGCGGACTGGGGGGATGTCCGGGAGGAGGACGCCCTCGCCGTGCTGGAGGCCTCGGTGGAGGCCGGCGTCACCCTCTTCGACACCGCCGACGTCTACGGAGACGGCCGCAGCGAGCGGCTGATCGGCCGCTTCCTGAAGGACCGCCCGGACGCCGAGGTGTTCGTCGCCACCAAGTTCGGCCGCCGGGTCGAGCAGCGGCCCGAGCACTACAACCTCGCCAACTTCCGCGCCTGGGCCGACCGTTCGCGCGACAACCTGGGGGTGGACCGGCTCGACCTGGTGCAGCTGCACTGCCCGCCGACGCCGGTCTATTCCTCGGACGAGGTGTTCGACGCCCTGGACACCCTGGTGGCGGAGGAGCGGATCGCCGCGTACGGGGTGAGCGTGGAGACCTGCGCCGAGGCGCTGACCGCGATCGCGCGCCCGAACGTCGCGAGCGTGCAGATCATCCTGAACGCCTTCCGGCTCAAGCCGTTGGAGCAGGTGCTGCCCGCCGCCGAGGCGGCCGGGGTGGGCATCCTCGCCCGGGTGCCGCTGGCCTCGGGGCTGTTGTCCGGCCGGTACGACGAGAACACCGTCTTCGCCGCGGACGACCACCGCACGTACAACCGCCACGGCGAGTCCTTCGACCAGGGGGAGACCTTCTCCGGGGTGGACTTCGCGACGGGCGTCGAGGCGGCCGCGGAGTTCGCGGCGCTCGCGCCCGAGGGGGTGAGCTCCGCGCAGGCGGCGCTGCGCTGGGTCACCCAGCAGCCGGGAGTGACGACGGTGATCCCCGGGGCGCGCAACGTGGCGCAGGCCCGGGCCAACGCGGCCGCCGCCGACTCGGCGCCGCTCCCGCCGGTCACCCTGGCCGCCGTGCGCGAGCTGTACGACCGGCGGATCCGGACGCAGGTGCACGGCCGCTGGTGACCGGCCGCGGCGTCAGGGCCTGCCGTCCTGTTGCTCCCGCTCCCGCCGCTCGCTGTCCTGTCGCTCTGCCTCCCGCCGCTCTGCCTCCCGCTGCTCTCCCTCCCGTTCGGCCCGGGCCGGGGAGCGGTCCCCGTCCCCTGACCCGCGCCGGCGCAGGAACCACCAGACGGCGAGGGAGACGACGACGAACGCGCCGATCACCAGGGCGAGGACCCGGCCGACGGTGCCCTCGACCCGGGTGTAGGCGGCCCCGGCGAAGTAGCCGAGCAGGGTGAACCCGACGCCCCAGAGGAGGCCGCCGAGCGCGTTGAACAGGACGAAGCGGCGGTAGGGCATCCGGGACATGCCGGCCAGGGTGGGCACCATGGCGCGGAAGAAGGCGACGAAGCGGCCGAAGAAGACGGCGGCCGGGCCGCGCCGGCGCATCAGCCTCCGCGCCTGCTCGACCCGGTGCGCGTGGCGGCGCATCGGCCGGGTGTCGACGAGCCTCGGGCCGAGGTGCCGGCCGATCTCGTAACCCGCCGTGTCGCCGAGGATCGCCGCGAGGACCACGAACAGGACGAGCCAGCCGAGGTCGACCCGGCCCTGTTGGGCGAGGAACCCGCCGAGGACGGCGGCGGTCTCGCCGGGGACGACGAAGCTGAAGAACAGGGCGTCCTCGACGAACACGAGGCCCGCGACCACCGCGTACCCGATCGGGCCGGACAGGCCGCTCAGCCAGTCGGTGATCGAGTGCATCGGCCACCCCGCTCGGGTTCGGCGCTCCTCTCCGCCTCAATCTAGTGCGCGCGGCCCCGGGCGGCCCGGCGGGCGGCCCGGGCAGGGGTCACAGGGCGGCGGCGAGGGCGTCGGCGGTGCGTAGGGTGAGGGCGGCCAGCTGGAGGGTGGGATTGGAGGTGCCGCCGGTGGGGAAGACGGCCGAGCCGACGACCCAGATGCCCGGGTGGTCGTGGGACCGGCCGGACGGGTCGACCACGGAGCCCTCCGGAGCGGTGCCCATCCGCATGGTGCCCATCAGGTGGCCGGAGCCCTTGTACGTCCCGGCCGGGGCGGCGGGGGAGATCTCCTCGGCGCCGACGGTGCCCTCGAGGTACTGCCAGATCCGGTGGGCGACGCTGTGGCCGTAGGCGAGCGCGGCCCTGGAGTAGGCGTCGACCCGGTAGGCGATCTTCGGGCGGGGCAGGCCGAGGACGTCGAGCTTGTCGGAGAGCGTGACCCGGTTGTCAGGGCTCGGCAGCTGCTCGGTGGAGTAGCTGAACCGCAGCATCCGGGTGACCCGGTGGTTGACGGCCCCCTGGAGCTTCGGGCCGGTCAGCAGGATCTTCTTGGCGGCCTTGTCCCACATGAGGGCGTCGAGCGCGGCCTCCGGGGACTGGGTGCGGCCCCAGCCGTCGTTGCCGATCGTCATCCGGAAGCCCCCGGTGTCCTTGCGGAACACGCCGTCCCGGAAGTTCTCGATGCCGAGCGTGCTCTGCGGGCCGCGGAACGGGAAGACCGGTTCGGCGAGCAGGCCCACCACCTCGTCGGTGAGGTGGTCCATCAGGTTGCGGCCGACCTGGTCGCTGGTGTTCCGCAGGCCGGAGACCAGCCAGAGCTTGGGGATCTCGACGGCGTTGAGGGCCAGCACCAGCTGCCGGGCGGTGACGCTCTGCTCGGCGAGGTCGGCGGTGGTCCAGTCCTTGAACACCACGGTGGAGGAGCCGTCCTGCTGGGGGACCACCTTCGTCACCACGCACGCGGGCTTGAGCTCGACGCCGAGGGCGAGTGCCCTGCCGACGTGGTGCCCGGCGTCGTACTTGGCTCCGGACGGGCAGATCGGCAGGCAGCTGGAGTTGCCCTGGCAGGAGCTGCGCCCTTGGTACTCCCGGGAGTTGCGGGCCTGCGGGGTGGTGATCGGGACCACCTCGACGTTGTCGATCGGTGGCATGCCGGCCAGCGCCTCGCGGACGACCAGGTCCCCGTAGCTCGGGGCGATGGCCGGCATCGGGAATCCGGCGCTGCGCCGGGTCAGGGAGGCCCACTCGGCGTCGTCGCCCGAGACGCCCAACTCCTGTTCGGCCCGGACGAGGTAGGGCTCCAACTCGTCGTAGCCGAAGGGCCAGTCCACTCCGCGACCGTAGACGGTGTTCAGCCGGAAGTCGTTGGCGAGCCAGCGGGGGGTGTTGCCGCGCCAGGCCCAGGTGCTGCCGCCGGTCATTCGCTGGAAACCGCTCTCGAACAGGTCGGTGGTTCCGCTCTGGTCGTAGTACTGGTTCATCACGACCGGATTGCCGACACCGTCCTGGGAGGGGGCGAAGCCGTCCTTGTTGTTCAGCAGACCGGCGTACGGCGTCGGGACGCCCTTGCCGGGGGAGAGCTGGTAGGCCTCGACGAAGGCGGCCCGCTGCGTCGCGTCGAGGCCGTTGTTCCCCGCGTCCAGGATCAGGACGCGGGCGCCGGGTTTCGCGGCCTTCACGGTGCAGGCGGTGAGCGCCCCGGCGACGCCGGCGCCCACCACGACCAGGTCGAAGTCGAAGTCCATCGGGTCGGTTCCTCGCTCGCTCAGGGGTGCTGGGTCCAGTAGCCGTACCCACTGGGCTGGGGCGGCTGCGGTGCGGCGGAGCCCGGGTGGGCCTCGATCACGCTCCAGATCAGGCCGGAGCGCCACTGCGCGGACGTGCCGGGGGGATCCGTCGTCTCGTCCGGCCGGGCGAACAGCCCGGTGTACCAGACCGTGATCACGGCGCGCGCGGTGAGCGCGAGCGCGGCGTCGGCGTCCAGGGCGTCCTGGAGTGCCGTGCCCGGGTCCGGCGCGCCCGTCGCGGTGGTCCAGGCGGTGAGCAGGCGGGGGAGATCGGCGGGGTAGGCGGCGAGGACGCGCTGCTGGAAGGCGTCGGAGAGCTGGGCGTCGAGCGGGGCCGTACCGGTGAGGTGCTCGGAGAGGCCGCGGAAGTCGGCGGTGGGTGGCATGGCGGGTGTCCTGCCGTTCACTTCTCGAGGAAGACGACGTCCTCGATGGCGGGGCGCAGCTTGACGGTGTCGCCGATGACGTCGACGATGCGGTGCAGGCCCTTGGTCGTGAACCTCGGGTCGGAGAAGAAGTACTCGTCGTCCCCGCCGGCCAGGAAGGCGGGCAGGTGGTCGAGGGACGGGCCGAAGAGCCGCAGGTAGTCGGCCAGGCGCCGGAACAGCTTCGGCAGGATGACCAGGTCGTCGGTGAGGGAGCCCAGGTCCTCGATCGCGGCGCCGCTGTGGGTGACGTCGTTGGCCCAGACGCTGTCCGGCGCCTTCGTGGCCCGCGCCTGGCGGGAGGTGGCGGCCATGTCGAGGCGCAGCTCCTTCGGCAGGTTCGCGTAGAACGTCGGGTAGACCAGACCGCGGGAGAGCAGTTCGTGGTTGGCGGTCTGGTGCAGCATCGGTACGTCGACCAGGAGTGCCGCTCCGCTGTCGGCGTCCGGGACGGGCGCGCCCTTGCCGATCAGGGCGACGCAGCGGCCGTACTTGTCGGCGCCGCCGGTGAGGATGAACCCGGGGGCGGTCTCCGGGGTGGCGGAGGTGACCTTCTCGTCTCCTCCCTGCACGACCTGGGTGAAGCCCAGGAAGGCCAGCAGGGCGTCCCGGGCGGCGTGGGCGCCCAGGTCGAGCGGCTGGTGCGTGAACTCCGGACCGACGCCCTGGAAGTGGGTCTCCAGCGCGTCGATCCCGTCCAGTCGCAGGCTGGCGCTGCCGTCGGCGTCCTGCTTGACCTTGTTCCCGCCGGGGACCTTGGACCAGAGGGTGATGTCGTCGGGGAGGAAGTGGACGGTGTCGCCGTCCGGTTCGAAGCCCTTGATCTGGTAGCGGCCCTTGATGAGGGTCATGGTCATGAGCGACCTCCCGTAGTCGGGTTGCGACTCCTTGTGATGACTTCGTGAGCAAACCACGGGAGCGCGCCGTCGGCCAGTCGGCGGCGGCCGGTAATTCGGTTGACCGGGCCACGCCGTGGCGCTGAACTTCGGGGGGCGCCACGCGGAGTGGCGCCGCACCACGGGGAGGCAGCAGCACCACATGGAAATCCGTTCCACGACCGACCGGGACCTCGACACGTTCGTCGCCACCTTCCACGCCGCGCTGGGGCGCTTCTCGGAGGCCCCCGGCGCGGACGGCGGCGGGGTCTGGTGGGCCGCGACCGAGATGGACCGCAACCTGCTCGCCGTGACGGCGGACGGGCGGACCGTCGGCACCGCCGGTGCGTACAGCTTCGAGCTCACCCTGCCCGGGCAGGTCGTCGTCCCGACCTCCGGGGTGACGGCCGTCGGCGTGCTGCCCACCCACCGGCGCCAGGGCGTGCTCACCGCGATGATGCGCCACCAGCTCGCCGAGCTGCGCGGCCGGGGGGAGTTCCTGTCGGTGCTGCTGGCCGCCGAGGCCGGGATCTACGGCCGGTTCGGCTACGGCCCGGCGACGTACACCCAGCGGCTGACGGTGCAGCGCCACCAGGCCGCCTTCGCCGCGCCCCGGGCGGCGCGGTCGGCGGGCGAGGCCCCGGCGGGCGGCTCGGTCGAGCTGTTCAAGCGGGCCGACTGCGGGCGGATCATCGAGGAGGTCTACGACCGCTACCGCCGCGCCCAGCCCGGCGCGCTGTCCCGGCCGCGCCGTTGGTGGGAGCTGGGCGCGGGGCAGGTGCCGACCGCCCCGACGGCGCGCCACGTCGCCGTCCACCGGGACGCCGACGGAACGCCGAACGGGTACGCCAGCTACGCGATGGACGGGGACACCCTGACGGTCGACGAGACCATCGCCGTCGACGACGCCGGCTACACCGACCTCGCCCGGTTCGTGCTCGGCCACGACCTGGCCGCCCAGATCGTGCTCAAGCACGTCCCGGCGGAGCACCCGCTGCGCTGGCAGCTGGAGGACTTCCGCGGCGTCCAGCCGGGCGGCGAGACCGACTGGCTCTGGGTGCGGCTGCTGGACGTCCCGCGCGCGCTGACCTCGCGCGGCTGGTTCACGGACGGCGAGCTCGTCCTGGACGTCGACGACCCGTTCCTCGGCGAGCACCACCGCCACCTGCTGACCGTCCGGGACGGGAAGGCCGAGTGCGTCCCGACCGACCGGGAGCCGGACCTCTCCCTGGACATCCGGGACCTGGGCGCGGTCTACCTCGGCGGTACCGCCCCGAGCGCGCTCGTCCGGGCCGGGCACGTCCTGGCCCACCGCCCCGGCGCGGCCGCCCTCGCCGACGCCCTGTTCCGCGCCGAGCGTACGCCGCACTGCCTGCACTGGTTC
>NZ_JBHVET010000281.1:0-9788 GCF_042802135.1 Kitasatospora sp. NPDC057512 | reverse complement strand
GCACCACGGGTGGGTCAGTTGCTGGTCGTCAGCAGCCGGTTGGCCAGGGCGTCGGCGAGGCGGTAGGCCTCGTCGGCCGAGAGGGTACGGCAGATGGCGTCCGCCAGCTCCTCCACGTTGTGCCAGTCGACGCTGCCGAGTTCCGCCTGCGGGGCGGCCGACGACTGCTCGTCCACCGGGGCCATGGCCCGCTGCTCCGGCATCGGGAGCGGCTCGGGATTTTCCGCGGAAAATCGCTCGGTGCTCCGGACAGGCTCGGTGTTCGCGACCGGGTTGCGGGGCGCGGGCTCCGGCCGAGGGGTGACAGGAGCCGGGGCCTTCACAGTGGCCGGTGCCGTCTCCGCTGCCGCTGCCGACTGGGCCGGCGATGCGGCAGCGGGCGTCGCGGCGGGCTGCGGTGCGGGAGCCTCAGCAGGCGCCTTGGCAGCGGCCTTGGCCTCCAGCTTCGCGGCGCGCCTGGCGGCCACGGCGTCGGCGTCGGCCTGGAGCAGTTGCTCCAGTTCCGCGGTCTGCCCGGCCAGGGACATCGCCTCGATGCCCTTCACCGACCCGAGCCGGCGGGCGACGTTGATGGAGACGCCCTCCTCGCCGCGAGCCTTGGCCCGCACCTGGCGCTGCAGCTCGGGGTGGAGCTTCAGCAGGTTCTTGCGGTGCGAGATCCAGCTCTGGGACCAGCCCTCCGCCTCGGCGGCCTCCTTGGCGGTCGGGTACTGCGCCACGATGAGAACGACCGCGTTGGCCTCCTCGATCGGGTCGAAGTCCTTGCGCGCCATGTTCTCGTCGAGCGCGGCCCGCAGCAGGGTCGCCTTGGACTCCGCCACCGAGTCGTCCACGACCACGAGCAACTGCTCGCGCCCGTACAGCTCCGCGGCGGCCCGCCGGCGGTTGCCGTTGACGATGACGACGTCCTGTGCGCCCGCGCCCAGCGTCTGCCGGTCCTCCGGCCACAGCCGCAGGTAGGCGGCCGGGGTGACGGCGAGGCAGCTCTGCAGCTGGCGGTCCTTGATGCTCGCCAGGTCGGAGAGGTCGCCCAGCTCGTCACGGGGGTTGCGCGGGTTGGGGAGGCAGCTGGCGGTGGGAATCCACCTGGCCACCGGGGCGTCGTTGGCGCTGTCCACACCCGGAGCGTCGACGACCGGGTCGGTGGCCATCGAGGCGAAGGAAACACGACGGCCTGCCATCAGCGGCCCCCGTAACCGAGCTCGAGGGACAGACGGAAGAAGTCCTCGCGGGCCCGGTAGGCGGTGCCGCTCTCCTTGTACTGGGTGACGACCGTTCCCTCGGCCACCGCCCGCGAGTGGATCTTGTACCGGCGCAGGACGGTCTTGGCGCGGGGCCACCCCTTCGCCGTGATGTACGCCTCGGTGTCCTCCAGGTCGGCGCGGCCGTCCCGGGGGTCCCAGTTGTTGACGACGATCCGGAAGGGGATGTCCATCGGCTCGATGACCTTCTGGATCGTCCGGGCCGTCGGGTCGAAGCACAGCGGCTCGGTGATCATCGGGACCAGGACGTCGTCCGCGATCTCCAGCGCCCTGCGCAGGATCTCCTCGTCCGCCAGGGTGCCCGGCGTGTCGATGAAGATGTGCTGGTACTCGTCCTTCTCGCCGAGGACGTCGAAGGTGCACGCCGCGAGGTTGACCGTGGTGGTGGTCTTGCCCACGCCGCCCTTCTGGTTGGCGATGACGTGGATCTTCGCGCCGGTGTTCTTCAGGTGGATCAGCTGCTCGGCGTGGTCGTGTGCAGCCATGAAGTCGAAGGGCAGGTTGTCACCCACCCGCTCGGCCCAGACGACGGCGGACCCCTGGGGGTCGGTGGACACGACAAGCACGGATGGCTTCATGATGTTCCGTTCTCTCCGTGGGCTTCCCGGGCCGACTGCCCGGTACTGCGGATGCCCGCCGCTCAAAGCCGTGGTCGGCGGACAGGGAACAGCATTCCAGATGATCAGCCCGGAGCCTGACACGACCCGCGTGTCATGGAGCACAAATAGGGTGGATCGTGGTGGCCGGACTCCCGGAGAAACGCCCTTCTCCCTGAGATGGGTTCCAATCTCCAGGGTTTCCACCTGCGGTGATGCATGTTTGACGGAGGGGGGAAATTTGTGAGCACTGGTCATTCGCATGGGAGGGCGTGTCGTGCGCTTGCCGGCTTTCGCGACGCAGGCCGACTGTCGTGGCACGGTGAGTCCCGCCCGGAGCCGGCCCGGTGACGGCCGGCTCCGGGCCCGAACTGGGCAGGGTGAATGTCGGTGGTGCCCAGCCGACTGCGCCACCTCGGAGCAGCACGGGACGCGCGACGGTGATTCCGTGAGCCCGCTGCTCGAGGTGCTCCCCCGTGCGGGTGACGTGGCGGAGAGATGTGCCAAGGGTCGGCCAACCGAGGAAGTAGCCCTGCTCGGTTGAGAGAACGGAGCGTCAGGTTGGCCCCCGCATAGACGGGGCTGTGGACTCGAACTGAATTAATTGGCGTACTCTGAGCCGAATCACAGCAGGTCAGAAAGTGTTGGCCCCGCACGCGCGGGGATGGCTCCACGGTGCCGGTCAGCTTCTACCGGCGCCTGGTGTTGGCCCCGCACGCGCGGGGATGGCTCCTCCTCGCGCAGGCTCCGCAGGTCCGACTCCACGTTGGCCCCGCACGCGCGGGGATGGCTCCCGGTCGAGCTTCCAGTCGAGCAGCAGCGGGTCGTCGGCCCCGCACGCGCGGGGATGGCTCCTTCGGCCGACGTGCGGCGCATCAGGGTCGTGCGTCGGCCCCGCACGCGCGGGGATGGCTCCCCATGTGGTGTTCTCCTCTGTACGACGGTATGGTCGGCCCCGCACGCGCGGGGATGGCTCCTGTCCGCCCTCGCCAAGGCCGAGGACCGCGACGTCGGCCCCGCACGCGCGGGGATGGCTCTGATGCGGCCCTGGTTCTCAAGGCTCTGGCTGCGTCGGCCCCGCACGCGCGGGGATGGCTCCACCCCCAAGTACGTACCCCCTCCCAGCAGCAGTCGGCCCCGCACGCGCGGGGATGGCTCCCCGGGTTGCACCCCATCGGCTTGATTACGTCCGTCGGCCCCGCACGCGCGGGGATGGCTCCAAGGCCATCAACCCCGAAGCGACCGGTGCGGCGTCGGCCCCGCACGCGCGGGGATGGCTCGACGCCCCGGTACTCCAGGCCGTCTGTCCCGGCGTCGGCCCCGCACGCGCGGGGATGGCTCCGGCGGTGATCGGCGGGATCGCGGCCAGCTGCGGTCGGCCCCGCACGCGCGGGGGCAGCTCCCACGGACGAGCTGGCGTGGTCCGGCGGCAGCAGGCTGAACGGCCCGGCCGAAACCAGCGCCCACCGGCCCCACAAGCTTCGACTGGGCATGGTTCCGAGCCCGACCCCTGAAGGCCTCCGCCGCAGGACACGGCGTGCCGCCGAAGGCGAACCGATGCCAGCAGCCTGTCACGAGGCCGGCTGAACGGCGTAGTCTCTCCGGATCGGGTCAGGTCGGATCCGAACATCACACCAGAACAGCCGAGAACGGGGATCGGAAGTGCGCCGTCATGCGCTGGTGGTCGGCGTGGGAGGCGCGGCCGCGAGCCTCACGGACGAGTCGCCTCCGAACTGGCCGCCGCTCGCCTACGCGGCTCCCTATGCGCAACGGTTGCGCGAGGTCCTGGGCAAGCAGTACTCCTACGTCCTCCTGGAGCCCGACCCGGATCCCGCGTTCACCGCGGCCGCGCTCAGTGACGCGTTGACGGCAGCGGTCAAGAGTGGGGCCGACTTCATCGTCATCCACCTGCTCGGGCACGGGGCGCCCACCCGCAACAGTCACGGGCTCCAGGTCGTCGGAGGTGACGGTGAGCTCACCGAGGCACTCTCCCGCTGGGCCGACCTGGCCGAGAACCTGACGACGGGAGGGGACAGCGAGCCCGCCGTCCTGCTCGTGCTCGACCTCTGCCACTCCGGCACGGTGGTGACTGAGCACCTGCGGTCGCTGGTCCGGCCGGAACATCGGCGGGTATGGGTGCTGGCGGCCTGTCAGTCCGACCAGTCGGCCTACGACGGCCGCTTGAGCCTGGCGTTCGACGAAGTCCTCCGGGGCTTCGCGTCAGGCGCCCTGAAACTCGACGAGTCGCACGAGCACATACCGATCGACCGCCTCTGCCGCGAAGTGGCCCTCCACGTCGAGGACCAGGGTGCGGGTTCCTACTCCCAAGCCGTGGAGCGCCCGCTCGTCGCGCTCGGTACCGACCTGTCCCACCTCCGGTTCTTCCCCAACCCGCGCTACGAGCCCGGCGGTCCGCGCGGCCGCGCCGGCGTCGACCCGGCGGTTTTCGCCTTCCTCGACGAGGTGGCCGACGCTCGCCATTTCGTGGGGCGGGCGCATGGAGGCAACGGCGCCGCCGCCGAGAGCGGTCTGTCGACCTTCACCGGCCGAAGTGCCGAGCTGCGCGAACTCACGGCATGGGCGGAGGGTGAGGGCGCCCCGGTGCGGATCGTCACAGGGGCGCCCGGGGCGGGCAAGTCCACGCTGGTCGGCATCCTCGCCTGCACCGCGCATCCCCTGCTGCGCGAGGCCACGGAGCGGTTGTGGAGACCGTCGGCCGGCGACCTTCCCGACGCCGTCGAAGGGCTTGCCGTCGTCCACGCGCGACGGCGGACCGTCGCCAGGATCCTTTCCTCCCTCGCAGCCCAGTGGAACCTGGAACCAGCAGACCCCACGACCACGTGGACCACGGACCGGCTGGTGGCCGCGTTGCGCACCAGAGCCGAACCACCCCACCTGATCGTGGACGCCGTGGACGAGGCCGAGAATCCCGCTGACCTCGTCACCGCCCTGCTGCTGCCCCTGCTGTCGATCGAACGCGCGGACATGAAGCCGCTGTGCCGGGTGCTGATCGCCACCCGTCGCGAGGAGAGCCTTCGGC
Source organism: Kitasatospora sp. NPDC057512 (assembly GCF_042802135.1). NCBI lineage: Bacteria > Bacillati > Actinomycetota > Actinomycetes > Kitasatosporales > Streptomycetaceae > Kitasatospora > Kitasatospora sp. NPDC057512. The sequence continues at coordinate 4,890 of NZ_JBHVET010000281.1, read as the reverse complement.
ACCTCTTCGAGGTCGCCGCCCGGTACTGCGATCCGATCGACCTGGACCATGTCCCCCCCCTGTCGACGGCACCGGGCAGCGACCGGGAGGGATCCGTCGTTGGGTCAACCTCTGCGACCACGGCGACATCGTCGCGATCCCCCGTGTCGGCGTACGCGTGGATGTGCTCAGCCACGTACGAGTGAATGTGCCCAGTTCTTGAGGTGTTGAGGGCTGGTGCCCGGCACTCTGCTGCTATCCGGTTCGTGGACGGAGGGCAGCTGAAGTGGTCTTGGATCCGCATCGTTGGCTGGAACTTCGGCGCTTCCGTGGGCTGCATGAGTCCGGTGTGATGAGCCTGTCGGAGATCGCGAAGGAGACCGGGCTCAACCGCCGTACGGTTCGCAAGTACCTGGCTGCGCAGGCTCCGATCTCACCGCCGCGCCGGGCGTCGAGCGCGCAGGCCCGAAAGCGGGTGGTAGACGAGGTCGCGCCGCTGATCGATGCGATGCTGCGCTCCGAGATCCTGATCAAGGGCGCGGTGGTCCACGAGCGGTTGGTCGCCGAGTACGGGTTCACCGGCAACTACCAGCGGGTGAAGCTCTACCTTCAGGAAGCGCGGCCGCGTGTCGCCGAGGAGTTGGGGATTGCCCCTGGTGAGCTGGCCGGGCTGCACCGCAGGTTCGAGGTCGTTCCCGGTGCCCAGGCACAGGTCGACTGGGGTGATGAGGGCGGGATCCTCGCCCACCTCGGAATTCCGAAGGTCTACTCCTTCCACATGGTTCTGTCCTACTCCCGCGATCCGTTCTGCTGCTTCACCACCAGCCAGGACCTGGCGACGTTCTTCGACTGCCACCGCCAGGCGTTCGCACACTTCGGCGGGGTGCCGATGACGATCGTCTACGACCGCACCAAGACCGTGGTCCGTCGGCATGTCGCCCCGGGTGAGGCGGTTCCGCTGCACCCCGAGGCGGTGGCGTTCGCCGGACACTACGACTTCGACATCGACGTGCTCGCCGCCTACCGCCCCACCGGCAAGGGCAGGGTCGAGCGGCAGGTCTCCATCGTCCGCGACCACGTCCTGGCCGGCCGGGCCTTCGCTTCGATCGAAGAGCTCGACGCCGCGTTCACGGCCTGGGTGCCACTGCGGCGGGCCCGCGTCCATGGCACCCACGGCGAGGTTATCGGCCACCGGGCCGTCCGCGACCACATGGCCCTGCGACCGCTGCCGAGAACGCCCTACGTCGTCACCCAGCGGCACCTGCGGCACGTCGGCAAGGACTGCCTGGTGGCCTTCGACGCCAACCTCTACTCGGTTCCGGCCCGCAAGGTCCGCCCCCGCCAGCTGGTCGAGATCCGGGCCACGAAGTCCCAGATCATCGTGCATTCCACGGTTCCCGACGCGACCGGCAGCACGTTACTGGCCGTCCACTCACGGGCGGTGGGCCGGGGCGCCCGCATCGTCGACGAGCGCCACTGGGACGGCCTGCCGAAGGGCGACACCCGCAGTGTCACCGCCGGGGACGTCCTGCCCCGGCCCCGGCACGGACCGTCTCCGAACGAGGATGCCGGTCCTCTCCACGCTCTGCTGATCCGGGCCGCCACCCACGTTGAGGTCGGCCGCAGGCCCTTGTCGGTCTATGACGAGCTGACCGGCACCCGCCCGTTCACCACCAACCCCACGACGAGGGAGTCGAGTTGAGTCAACTGGTCAGCGCCCGCATCCGCACGATGGCCGCCAAACTCGGCCTGCCCCATCTCGCCGAGAGCCTCAACCAGTATGCCCAGCGGGCCGACGAGGCCAAGATGGGCTACCTCGACTTCCTCGACCTGGTCCTGGCCGAGGAAGTCGAGGTCCGCGACGACCGGCGCTTTCGCCAGAACCTGCGGCTGTCGAAGCTGCCGCACCACAAGACGTTGGAGGACTACGACTTCTCCTTCCAGCCCGAGCTCGACCCGCGCAAGATCAAGGACCTCGCTACCCTCTCCTTCGTCGAGGCCAAGGCCAACGCCGCCCTGCTGGGACCGCCTGGGGTCGGCAAGACCCACCTCGCCGTCGCCCTGGCGGTCGCGGCCTGCCGGGCCGGCTTCTCGATCTACTTCACCAGCCTCGACGACATGGTCAGACACCTCAAGGCCGCCGAGACCGCAGGGCGGCTGACCAGCAAACTCCGTACCTACCTGCGACCGGCCGTCCTCGTGGTCGATGAGGTCGGCTACCAGCCTCTCGAACGCGCCGAGGCGAACCTGGTCTTCCAGGTGATCTCCAAGCGCTACGAGAAGGGCTCAATCATCCTGACCTCGAACAAGACCTTCAGCGAGTGGGGCCAGGTCTTCGGTGACGAGGTCCTCGCCACCGCCATCCTCGACCGGCTCCTCCACCACTGCGATGTGATCTCCATCAACGGCCCCAGCTACCGGCTGAAGAACCGCCTCACCGCAATCGAACGCGAGACTGACGCGGCCTGACTGACGGCGGCTTCAGAGGTCGACCCAGGAGTCTCCTTCCGAGCGGTCGTGCCACCCGCGGAAGAACCAGTCGGCCAGATCGCCGAGACGCTCGATGCAGTCCTCGTAGTAGCTGTCCGGCACCGGCCTTGGGAAGTTCGGGTGTGAGGTCCACGACGGAACCCATGTCGCAAGCTCGTAGAACCCCTCAGCGATCCAGCGATCAAGCTTCTGCTCTTCCTGGAGTTGCTTGCACGCTGCACGTGCCCGCTCCAGGCGAGTGAAGGCCGCCCGATCCCATTCCAGTTCACCCCGCAGCCGAAGGAGGAAGCTCCCTTCCTCCGCATCGAACTCCTGCCTCAGAACACTCATGACCTCGTCCACGAGCGAGATCATGACACCCGCGGCAGACACCGAGCATGGGGGCTGAGTGGCTGAGCTTTCCTGGCGCCCGTCCGCAGCAGGAGCTGAGCACGTTCAGCTGTACTTCGCTGAGCACTTCAACGAGCACGCGGACACCCCGACCGCTGAAACGACGCTTCCCCACTGTGGACCTCGACCTGGTCGACAGCATCGCCCCGTTCGACTTCCACAAGGTGGCGCCGTACCTCCGGTCGGCCGCGGTGGCTGCGACCATCGCCCCGTTCCTGGGCGGGGACGGCTCGTCGAGCTGACGAGGAAGGAGCGGCCGCCGCCTACGGATTCGGTCTCCTCCCCGCCGACGTCGCCTGGGGCGGGAGCCAGTCCCCTGCCCCTCCGCTCGCATGTCCCTCCCCTGTCGCCTTCCCACCGGGGGGCGGTCAGCCGGGCTACAGAGGTGGTGCGGTCCGCCCCTCCAGTCGGCCGGTGCGGGCGGCCGCCCAGGGGTTCTGCTTCCGGACCCGGATCCGGCGGAAGTAGCGGCGCATCGCGGCGGAGTCCTTGCGCCAGTCACCCATTTCGGCGATCTGGTCCTCGGGAACGTCGGCCTCGCGCAGCGCGGAGGCCCCGCCGGCCCGGAGGCCGTGTGCGGTGACGGCCTTGGCGGTGGCCTCGTGCAGGAGCGCGTTGTAGCCGGACTCGACGCGCTGCTGTTCCGAGAGGTCGGCCACGTGCCGGTACGCGTTCCGGGCACGGGACTTGACGATGGTGTTGACGGCGTCGCCGGACAGGTAGGAGAGCTCCACCCACTCCTCGACGGCGATCTCGTGGTCCGCCTTCGGCTGCCCGTCCCGGTGCTTCGGCCGGGTCTGCGGGGTGAGCCGGACCTGGAGCCGGCCGGCCTTGTCGAGCGCGCGGAAGAGGGCCTGGTCGAGCGGCATGCGGATGGTGCGGGCGTACTCCAGCCAGGCGCGCAGGCGGCGTACCGGGCACAGGTGCGGGGCGTCGTCGCGGGCCGGGATCCAGGCTTCGAAGACCGAGCCGTCCTTGCGGGTCTTGCGGGCGACGAGGCGGACGGCGATGCCGTCGTGGTGCAGTTCGGCGTGCACGGGTACCAGGTGGGCGAGCTCGATGCGGCGGCTGAGCAGGTGCCAGCCCATCGTGAGCATGGCGGCGTCGCGTCGGCCGATGCCCTGGCGGTGGTCCCGGTCGCAGTCGGCGACCATCTCCTCCAGGTCGGTCTCCAGGATCGCGGGCGACTGCCTCTCGGTCTTGGTTGCGGACCACTTCCTGCGGAAGGCGGCGATCATCCTGCTGGTCTGGATGGTCCCGGGCCGGGTGTTCCCGGGGGTCTCCCGCTCCTGCCAGGTGACCACGGTGCTGTGGTAGTCGGAGACCGTGTTGGGGTCGTAGACGTCGCTGAGGATCATCCACCCGACGTACTCGATCAGCGTCGCCGTGGTGCACGGCAGTGCGACCCGTCCGCGCTCGGCGCACCAGCGTTGGAACACCCGGATCCGGGCCCGGTGGTTGCGCTCGGTGTTGGGCACCGTCGAGTCGCCGAGGAGCTGCGCGATCTCCTCGCTGATGACGAAGTCCCCGGTCGCGTACTCGGGCGCGGTGAACGCGGTCGGCAGCGGTCGGCCTGCCACCAGCACGGTGTCACGGTCGAAGCCGCCGATGTCGATCCCGTGCCCGCTGGAGCGGGCGGCGGGCAGTCGCTGGTCGTTGCCGTCGACGAACTCGGCTTCCACGACGTCGAGTTCGTCGCTCACGCCTGCCCGCCGTGAAGGTGGTGCCACTGCCGTCCGAGCTGTGCGGATCCGTGGGTGGCGGGCCCAGCGGGCGCGCCGGGTGTGGGTTCGGTACTCAACTCGGCTCTCCTGCACGCACGGGCTTCTGACGGAGGAAGCCTCTCACAGCAGTTGCCTCGTATATTGCCAGATATACGAGGCTAACGACCGTTCACATGTGGTGGGAGGGGGTGAGGGATGCGGGGTCGGACGGGTCGTCCGTCAGGTGTCTGATGGTGAGTCAGGTCGTTAGGATTCTAACGGAGACCGTGCAGGTCAGGAGGCACCTCCTCACGTGAGTAGGTGGTCC
>NZ_JBHVET010000280.1:4810-9881 GCF_042802135.1 Kitasatospora sp. NPDC057512 | reverse complement strand
GACTGGTACTTCATCAGTCGGCCACAGGTGATCAAGGGAAGGTGACCTCATGAAGCGCATGATGGCGAGTCGGCGGCGCGGTGCTGCGGCCGGGGTGCTGATGGCGGTTCCCGCCGCGTTGTCGCTCGCCACGGGCTGCGGAACCGGTCCGAAGGCGGCAGTCGCCGAGCAGGGTGCGGACCGCCGGCCGACTGCCGTCGCCACGACTCCGGCGCAGGTGCGGACGGACGTCGAACCGCTGAAGCGCCGTTTCCCGCAGCTGGGTTCGCTGTCGGCGGCGATGTGGGTCGGCCGGGTGCTGACGCAGAACTCCGTGACGTGGGTTCCCGGGCCGACCGACGTGAGTATGCAAGGGGTGGCGCGGGTCGAGCCGGTGACGCTGGCGGAGATCACGGCGAACGGGACGTGGGAGGAGATCTCCATCGGTTGCGGTGTCCCGAAGGAGATCGCCGCCGAGGTGGGTGACCCGACCAGGTGGCTCCACAGCAGGGCCTTCGACGAGTCGGTCACCCGGACCCAGTACTCGGGGAGCTTCTACTTCGACAGGCAGGCCGGCCGGGTCTACTTCTGCGCGGTCAACCCGAAGGTCAGGGACGAGAGTTGAGCTGTTGTTCGGCAGGCGCGGCCGTGCCGAAGGGGTTGTCGATCACGTAGCGCCAGTGGCCGGACGGGTCGCGGCGTGCGACGTCGGTGGCGGTGCCGGTGAGGTGGATGTCGGTGCCGTCCGGGGTGGTGCCGGTGATCTCCCAGTCGACGATGAGCAGGGCGATGTCGTCGGCGACGTAGGTGTGCCGGGGGCGGACGGTGATGGGCAGGCCGAGGGAGAGGAACTCGGCGTTGGCGCGGTGGAGTCCGGGGCCGGTGGCGGTGCTGCCGGGGGCGGGGACGAAGACCGCGCCGGGCTCGTAGACCTGGGCGACCAGTTCCGGGCGGCCGGTGTTGAAGGCGGCGGCGAAGGCGGCCGGGTGTTGTGCCGGGTCGGTGCTCGGGGGGAGGGTGGTGGGGTGAGTCATGTGAGCAGTGAAGACCGGCCCGGCGTGGGTCACCAAACGGGAAGTGACGGGCGGGGTGGGCGGGGCTGGGACGAGGAACTGGTGCCGGACGGGCGCGGCCGTACGGCGCGACCGGAGGCGGACTGCCCGGTGGAGGTGGCGCTCGCGGCGGTGGCCGGCCGGTGGACGACGCTGGTGCTGCGCGAGCTGATGCACGGCCCGGCCTCGTACGGGGAGTTGCGCGAGCGGCTGCCGGAGATCAGCTCGAAGGTGCTCGCGGAGCGTCTGCAGGCCCTGGGCACACGGGAGTTGGTGGTTCGGGAGCAGCTGCGCGGGTTTCCGGTGCGGACCTCGTACCGGCTGACGCCGGCCGGGGAGGCGCTGCGGCCGTTGCTGGTGGAGCTGTACCGGACGGGTGTGGTGCTGGCCGGGGGATAGGAGCTCCGGCCTGGGGATGGGGGCGGGCGGCCGTACCCCCGTGGCGGCCGCCCGCCGTACTGGCCCTACGGGTGGTAGACGACCTCCGGGAAGGCCGTCGACGGTCCGTCGAGCAGGTTGCCGCAGTGCCGGCCCCGCAGGTGGAGGTCGAAGAAGGCGCGCGGGTAGGCCTGTTGGACGAGGACGCCGCGGGCGGGGTCGAGGGTGCCGACCTGGGACTGGATCTGCTGCTCGGTCAGGCCGAGCAGCTTGCCCGCCTGCGGGATCAGCGTCATGTTGTCGCCGTACGAGCCGTGGATGGCGCCGGTGGCCTGGACGTCGAGGCGCCAGCCGCGCAGGTGGCCCCAGAAGGTCTCGATGAACGGGCTGGTGGCCCGGGTGTAGCGGGCGGTCATCATCATGAACGGCCGGTCGATGTCGGTGGTGATGGCGGGGTTCGACTCCATCCGCCCGTCCAGGGTGAGACCGGCGCGGATGCGCTGGTCGGCGACCATGGCGAGGCCGACGGCGGTGCCGCCCTTGGACCAGCCGAAGGCGCCCATGTTCCGGGCGTCCAGGTTGCCGAGCAGGCCGGCCGGCAGGGGGCGGCCGTCGACGTCGGGGTTGCGGCCGTTGGCGAGGTCGACGACGCGGTCGAGGAGGAAGAGCAGGTCGGCGGCGTAGTCCTTCGGGGCCAGCCCCGGGGCGGCGCCGTCCCGGGTGACGACGGTGCCGTCGGGGAACTCGGTGAACCCGTCGTGGGTGTGGTCGACGGTGACGACGGCGAAGCCGTGGCTGGCCAACTCCTGGACCACGATGGTGTGGTCGGCGCGGTGGCTGCCCGCGCCGTGCGAGTAGACGACGACGGGGAGCGGCCGGCCGGCCCGGTGGACGGGGGCGCCCTGGTGGGCGGCGGTGAGCGGGGCGAGCGAGAGGGGGAGGGGGAAGTCGGCGTCGTCGAGGAAGGCCTTCAGGGCGCCGTCGGTCATCCAGGGGGCGAGCGGGTACGCGTCGGCGTCCGCGGCCCGGGCCGGGTACCAGACGGTGGCCATCAGCTCGCGGAACCTTCCGGGCCGGGCGTTCGGGTCGAGCCGGGACTCGTCGCGCAGGTGCAGCGGCACCATGCCCACCGGGAAGGGGCCGGTGGGCGCGGGCAGGGTGAGGCGGCCGGGGGTGCCGGTGGCGGCGGGGGCGGGGGCGGGGGCGGCCGAGGCGGCGCGGGCGAGGCCCAGCGGCGCGACGGCGCCCACTGCGAGGGCGGCACCGAGCATGCGACGGCGGCTCGGTCCGGTGGGGCGGGCGGTCGGCGTGGTGTCCATGCGCGGAACGCTGTCACGTGGGGCGTGGAGGCGGCATCGGCCTGTGGATTGATCATCCGTCACCTGGCATTGGCCCACGGGTTTACATCCCCGGGCTGATGCGGAACGGGCGTGCGCGGGATCTCGCGAAGGGCGGCCCGGGGGCGACGACTCGGCCCCCTCGGGTGGGCGAGGAGGCCGAGGGGGCGACGTGCCTAGACGACGTTCTTGTCGATCAGCATCTGCAGCACGTTGACGTGGAAGTCCGGGAAGTCCATCGGCACGATGCCGAACCGGGCGCGCTGCTGGGTGCGGGCGTTCAGGTACGGGTAGACGGTGCGGTCCATCAGGGACTGCGAGCTGGTCTTGGGCCAGTAACCACCCGCGTACGAGAGGAAGTTGACGAACATCTTCGGGTATCCCGGATTGAGGAAGGCCTTGTCGAACTGGGCGACGATGCGCTGGCCCTTGGTCCCCAGGGGGTCGGTGCCGCCGGTCTGCCAGAGGTCCTGGGTGTCGAAGTAGCCGTTCTCGCCGCTGGACCAGTCGATCAGGCCCCACGGGTTGGTGAAGTCGGCGATCAGGACGACCTTCCCCCGGGCGGTGGCGAGGGTCGGCCAGCCGTAGAAGTGGAACAGGTCGCGGTAGCCGAGCCCGTCGAGGTAGTGGTTGATCCGCCGCATGAACTCGGTGTCGTCGAGCGCCTGGCCACCGGCGCGCTCGTTGCGCAGGCGCATCAGGACGGTCTCGCCGGGGTGCGAGCGGAGGAAGGAGCGGCACTGGTCGAGCACGTCCTGGAGTCGGATGTGCTGGTAGTTGTCGGAGTGGTAGATCCCGAGTTCGTCGGGCGCTCCCTGGAGGCCGTTGCAGCGGATGTCGAGGAAGCGGACGCCCTCTGTCAACTGCTGGGGGATGCCCCAGTTCTGGGTGTGCGACCACTCGGTGCCGTAGGCGGGGTTCTCGCAGCAGGAGTCGTGGGTGCCGGGGATGGTGAGGTCCAGGAGGGAGGTGCTGCCGTTCAGGCGGCTCATCCAGCTCTCGGTCGGTAGTCCGCGCGGGGTGGTCGAGGCGGCGGCGGAGGAATGGGCCGAGGCGCTGCCCGGGAGGGCGAGGCCTCCGACGGCGGCGGCGCCGAGGCCCGTGCCCCACCTGAGGAGTTCACGACGTGCGATGCCCATGGTGCGGCTCCTTGGGTCCAGTCGGTCCGGGTCCGGTCGGTCGTGCGAGGCGTGCGCTTGTCATCTTGGAGCACGCGGCCACTGCTTTGGCAGGTTCACGACGCTGGAATTCCGGGGCCGGACGGCCCCAGCGGGGTGAAGATCGAAATGCGCGGACGGCCGCCGCCCGCCACGGTGGGACCGTGGCTGCGATCGTCGTCCTCTTCGAACTGGCCCCGGACCAGGCCCTCGGCCCCGAGGGCGTCGGGCCGGGCGTGGTCGCGGTGCACGCCGCCGGTCAGGACCCGGACGTCCCGGAGGACCCGCAGGCGCGAACCCTCTGCGGGCTGGACACCGCGCCGATGGAGCACGCCCACTACCGCCCCGCCCGGCCGGGCGAGCCGTGGTACCCGCCCGAGCTGGAGCAGCAGCGGTGCCGGCTCTGCGAGGCGGCGCTGCACCGGCTCTGAGGGTCGGAGAACGTTCGAGCGGCCGGTCAGCGGGGCCGGTGGGCGATCGCGGCGAACATCGTCACCGACAGGTGGAACGCCCCGTGCTCGGCGGCCGCGTCGAGGTCGGCGTAGAGCCGGTCGCACTGTTCCCCGGTGAGCAGGCCCCGGTCGACGGCCGCCGCGCCGAGACCGCGGACGATCGGCCGGCCGACCGTGTGGGAGTCGTGCAGGAGGACGTCGGCGCCGAGGGTGTCGACGGTGAGCCCGGCCTCGACCAGCCAGCCCGCGAGGCTGCGCCCGGCCTCCGGGTGGGCGGCGGCGCCCTGGACGACGGCGGCCAGCGCGGTGCGGACCTCCGGGGCCGCCGGGTGCAGTACGAAGGTCGACCAGTCGGTGTCCAGCAGCGCGACCCGACCGCCCGGGCGCAGCACCCGGGCCATCTCGGCGACGGCCTTCGCCGGGTCGGTGAGGTGCTGGAGGACGCGCTCGCACCAGACCGCGTCCAGCTCGCCGTCGGGCAGCGGCAGCGCCTGCGCGTCGCCGTCCAGGAAGCGGGCCGGGCTGCCGGCCTCGGCGGCGCGCCGCTCGGCGACGGCCCGCAGGCCGGGGTGAGGCTCGACGCCGATCGCGCTTCCCGTGGTGCGGCCGGCCGCCCCCCCCACCCGGGGGGCCGCCCCCCCGCGTACCCGGGGCGCCGAGCCGGTGCCGGCGCCGACGCTGTGTCTTATAAACAAAAACCAGCCCACCAGACAAAA
>NZ_JBHVET010000280.1:0-4800 GCF_042802135.1 Kitasatospora sp. NPDC057512 | reverse complement strand
CCCGGCCGGGGGCGGGGGGGCCGGCGGGGGCGGGGCGCCGCGGGGCGCCGGCCGGCTGGGGGGGGTGCGGCGCGCCGCCGCGCGCGCTGCCGGGGGGGCGGCCGCCCCCACCGCCCTCCGGGGTGACCGCCGCCGCGAGTACCCGGGTCTCCGAGCCGGTGCCGGCGCCGACGTCCAGCGCGCGCTCGCCGGGGCGTGCGGCGAGCCGGGCGTGCGCCCATGCGCGCAGGCGCCGTACCCCGGGGTTGGCGGCCTGGGCGTCCAGCGCGGCGACCAGCCGGTCGGTGTCCGCCGGATCGGCGTTGGCGGCGTGGAAGGCCGAGGTGGGGCGCGGGTCGGTCATGGGCGCCACCCTAGACGGACATGACGGACCATCGGCGAAGCCCCGTCCGCAGTGCTCGCGGCACGTCTCATCCCGCGCTCTGCCCGCCCGGCGGGGCCCCTGACGTGGCAGGTCCGGCGGACTTCCCGCTCCTCGCGCCCGCCGCCGCGGGTCAGAGTTCCGGCAGTGCCTCGCCGGCGCGGGGTTCGCGGTGCTCGGTGAGCCAGAACAGGTAGCCGCGCAGGTAGGCCTCCAGTCCGTCGTCGAGGTAGGCGGCGTACTGGCGCAGGGCCCCGGTGAAACGGCGGCCGCCGCCTTCGGCGTCGGGCGCGCGCTGGCGGTTCCGGTGCGCGGGAGGCCGGCCGGGTCGACCTCCCGCTCCCCGCCGGTTCAGGCGGACGCCTCGCCGGTGGCGGCGCCCGTGCAGCAGGCCTCGGGGGTGCCGGAGGCGCTCTTGCCGAGGGTGTCGGCGTCGGCCTTGACCACGTAGACCTCCCAGGGCTCCTTGCCGGGGGCGGTCACCCAGACCTTGTCCTGGACGGCGTAGCAGCAGGAGGTGTCGTTCTCCTCGAAGGCGGCGAGGCCGGCGTCCCGGAGGCGGGTGGTCGCCGCGGTGACCTGCTCGGTGGAGGCGACCTCGACGCCGAGGTGGTCCAGGCGGGTGTCCTCGCCCGGCTCGCCCTCGATGAGGACGAGCTTCAGCGGGGGCTCGGTGATGGCGAAGTTCGCGTAGCCGGGGCGGCGCTTGGCGGGCTCGGTGCCGAAGAGCTTGGCGTAGAAGGCGATGGAGCCTTCGAGGTCGGCGACGCGCAGGGCGAGCTGGACACGGGACATGGTGGCCTCCAACGGGCTGGGTCGAGCCTGGATCGATGTCTGTCGATGCAAGCTTGCGGACTGGATCGGCATTCGTCAATATAGAAGCATGTCGAAACAGGAACTCCGAGTGCTGAACCAGGGCGACGGCGCGGACGGCTGCTGCCCCGGGCTGCTGAGCGCTCCGCTGGACGAAGGGCAGGCCGCCGAACTGGCGCCGCTGTTCAAGGCCCTGGGCGATCCGGTGCGGCTGCGGCTGCTGTCGATGATCGCCTCCGGCGCCGGCGGCGAGGTGTGCGTCTGCGACCTGACTCCGGCCTTCGACCTGTCCCAGCCGACGATCTCCCACCACCTGAAGCTGCTGCGGCAGGCCGGGCTGATCGACTCGGAGCGCCGGGGCACCTGGGTGTACTACCGGCTGGTCCCCGAGACCACCGACCGGCTGGCCGGCGTCCTCACCCGCCCGGTGTCGCTCGGAGCCGCCGAGTGAGCGCCGCAGCCGGGGCGCCCGCCCCCGCCCCCGTGGCCGGCCGGCTGTCCTTCGTCGACCGCTACCTCGCGCTCTGGATCCTCGCCGCGATGGCCCTCGGCATCGGCCTCGGCCGGCTCGTCCCGGGCCTGGGCGACGCGCTCGCGAAGGTGACCGTCACCGGCGTCTCCCTGCCGATCGCGCTCGGCCTGCTGGTGATGATGTACCCGGTGCTCGCCAAGGTCCGCTACGACCGGCTCGACACCGTCACCCGCGACCGCCGCCTGCTGATCCCCTCCCTGGTGCTGAACTGGCTGGTCGGGCCCGCCGTGATGTTCGCCCTCGCCTGGCTGCTGCTGCCCGACCTGCCGGAGTACCGCACCGGGCTGATCATCGTCGGCCTCGCCCGCTGCATCGCCATGGTGATCATCTGGAACGACCTGGCCTGCGGCGACCGGGAGGCCGCCGCCGTGCTCGTCGCCCTGAACTCCGTCTTCCAGGTGGTCGCGTTCGGCGCGCTGGGCTGGTTCTACCTGTCCGTGCTGCCCGGGTGGCTCGGCCTGGAGCAGGCGGCGCTCGACGTGTCGGCGTGGGAGATCGCCCGCAGCGTGCTGGTCTTCCTCGGCATCCCGCTCGCCGCCGGCTACCTCACCCGCCGCCTGGGCGAGAAGGCCCGCGGCCGCACCTGGTACGAGGCCAGGCTGCTGCCGCGGATCGGCCCGTTCGCGCTGTACGGGCTGCTGTTCACGATCGTCATCCTGTTCGCGCTCCAGGGCCGTGCGATCACCTCGCAGCCCCTCGACGTCGCCCGGATCGCGCTGCCGCTGCTGGTGTACTTCGCCGTCATGTGGGCCGGCTCCCTGGCGCTGGGCCGCGCGGTGGGCCTGGACCACCCGCGCGCCACCACCCTGGCGTTCACCGCCGCGGGCAACAACTTCGAACTGGCCATCGCCGTCGCCATCGCCACCTTCGGAGCCACCAGCGGCCAGGCCCTCGCCGGAGTCGTCGGGCCGCTGATCGAGGTGCCGGTGCTCATCGGCCTCGTCCACGTGGCCCTGGCCGCCCGCCGCTACTTCCCCCAGCCCGCCACCGCTGTCGAAGGGTCCGCCCGTGTCTGAGTCCGTGCCGTCCGCACCTGAGCCGAAGCCGTCCAAGCCGTCCAAGCCGTCCGTGCTGTTCGTCTGCGTGCACAACGCCGGCCGTTCCCAGATGGCCGCCGCCTTCCTGAGCCACCTCGGCGGCGACCGGGTCGAGGTCCGTTCGGCCGGCTCCGCCCCCGCCGACACCGTCAACCCGGCCGTGGTCCGGGCGATGACCGAGGTGGGGATCGACCTCTCCGCCGAGACGCCCAAGGTCCTCACCGTCGAGGCGGTCCGGGCCTCGGACGTGGTGATCACCATGGGCTGCGGCGACGCCTGCCCGTACTTCCCCGGAAAGCGCTACCTGGACTGGCAGTTGGCGGACCCGGCCGGCCAGGGCGTCGACGCGGTGCGCCCGATCCGCGACGAGATCGAGCGGCGCGTCCGCGGTCTGCTCACCGAGCTGGGCGTCGGGGCGGGCGGCGCGTGAACGGGGACGTGACCGTCGCCGCGATGACCGCGGCACACGCCGAACAGGTCCTGGAGATCTACCGGTTCGGGATCGACGGCGGCGACGCCACCTTCGAGACCGCCGCGCCGGGCTGGGAGGCGTTCGACGCCGCGCGCCTCGCCGAGCACCGCCTCGTCGCCCTCGACGAGGGCGAGGGCGGGGGCGGAGGCAGGGGCGGGGACGGCCGGGTGCTCGGCTGGGCCGCGGTGGCCCGGGTGTCGGACCGGTGCGCGTACGCGGGTGTGGTCGAGCACTCCGTCTACGTCCACCCCGAGGCGCGGGGGCGCGGTGTGGGCGCCGCCCTGCTGGAGGCGCTGATCGCCTCCACCGAGCGGGCCGGGATCTGGACGATCCAGTCGGGGATCTTCCCGGAGAACACGGCCAGCCTCGCCCTGCACGCCAGGTTCGGGTTCCGGATCGTCGGGACGCGGGAGCGCATCGGCCGACGCGACGGCCGGTGGCGCGACGTGGTCCTCCTCGAACGCCGCAGTCCTACGGTCGGTTGAGCACATCGATGCCCGGATCGCCGTCCGGATCGCCGTCCGGCCGGTGGCGCAGAGCGGGGAAGCGGGAAGTAGGAAGTCGGCCGGGCCGACTTCCCACTCCTCGTACGTCTGGCTATGGCGTCGACTACACGCCGACCGCGGTGCCAGCGTGGGCGGAGGCCGCCTGGTACTCGTCGTCGCCCTCGAACCGTGCTTCGCAGCCGGTGGTGAGGGTGCTGGCGACGATGACCGGGTCGAGGATCTTGGAGCCGGAGTTCAGCTTGGCGATCCCGCTCTGGTCGGTGGTCGCCGAGCCGACGCGCTGGCCGCTCGCGGTGCTGTAGAAGGTGATCTGCCGCCCCACGATCGGCTTTCCGTCCATGTCGGTCAGCGTGGCCTCGAAGTCGCCGCTGATCGGTGCGTGGGCGACCACGTGGCCGCTTACCGTGCGTGCCGTGAGTTGGACGGGCTTCTTCTCGGAAGTCATAACGTAACCTCCTGGATGCTCTGGGCTACCCCTTCCACCGTAGGCACGTCCGTGAGGGCCTGCACCCGGGCCGTATCGCCGCAGGTCAGGGCCATCGGCGGGCCCGCTCCTCACGGGCCGGTCCCGCCCCGGGCGGGGGCGCGGGGAGCGGGCGCGACCCGGTGGCGTCCGGCGCGGGGATCGGGGAGACTCGCGCGCATGGTTTCGGTGTTGCAGAACGTGGCGATCGACTGTGCGGACGCCTATGAGCTGGCGCGGTTCTGGAGTGGTGTGACCGGTCGGCCGTTGGACCCCGACTGCCGGCCGGGGGACCGGGAGACGCAGGTGCTGCTGGCGGAGGGGCCGGTGCTGTACTTCAACCAGGTGCCCGAGGCGAAGACGGTCAAGAACCGGGTCCACCTGTGCCTGCGGCCGGAGACCTCGCGCGACCAGGAGGTGGAGCGGCTGCTCGGCCTCGGCGCCACCTTCGTCGGCGACCACCGGAACCCCGACGGTTCGGGGTGGGCCGTGCTCGCCGACCCCGAGGGCAACGAGTTCTGCGTACTGCGCAGCGACTCCGACCGGGCCGTCGCGAACTCCTGACGCCCGTGCGCCCTCCCGGCCGGGCCGTCCCCAGCATGGGAGGAGTGGGAAG